>JAODNL010000213.1 GCA_025465405.1 Pseudonocardiales bacterium
AACCAGACCGTACGTTCGGATTTCGCGCGCACTCTTTGCCGTTGTCAGAGGCGCGAGTAAGAATCGAATCGAGGACGGTCGACAAGCGGCCGCCCCCGCACCGACCCGCGGTTGTGCTCGCCACGACCGGTCCGGACCTGGAGGGGGCGGATGACCGCTCGACAGATGACGGCTTTTGAGACCCCGGCGCCTGGCCTGATCGAACAATCTCGTGCCCATATCGCGGCGCGGGCCTTGACGCCGTCCACCGTCGGCGACGTCGGGCTCGAGCTGGAATATCACGTCGTCGATCGACAGCGCCCGCACCGCCGGCCGGCGTGGGACGAGCTCGCCGCTCTCGTCGCCGACGTCCCGGCCCTGCCGGAAGGCAGCCGGCTCACGGTCGAACCGGGCGGCCAGCTCGAGCTGTCCACCCCGCCACGACTCGGAGTGGGTGCCGCCGTTGCGGCGCTGCGTCGCGACGAGCAGGCGCTGACCGAGGCCGCCGCAGAGGTAGGGATGGGCTTGGCGCCGCTGGGCTCCGACCTCGCCCGCCCCGTACGGCGGGTGAACCCGGCCAGTCGCTACGTCGCGATGGAACGGCACTTCGACGCGTTGGGGTACGGGCCATCCGGCCGGGCCATGATGGCCTCAACCGCAGCGCTGCAGATCAATGTCAACGCCGGCCCACGGCAGGGGTGGGCCGAGCGGCTCAAGCACATCCAGCGCCTCGGCCCGGTCCTGGTGGCGTTGTCGGCCTGCTCGCCACTGCTCGGCAACCGCGCGTCGGGGTGGAACTCGATGCGGCAGCAGGCTTGGCTGGGCATGGACGAGGCCCGGTGCCGGCCGGTGCCGCTCGATGTCGATCCGGTGGCGGCGTGGGTGTCCTACGCGATGTCGGCTCCGGTGATGCTGGTGCGCGATCCGGCCGCGAGCACGGCCGAGCCGGTCGTCGAACGCGTCGCGTTCCGGGACTGGGCCGCCGGATCCGCACGGCTCGGACGGCCCCCCACGATGGCTGACGTCGACTACCACCTGTCCACCCTGTTCCCCCCGATCCGCCCACGGGGCTACCTCGAGATCCGCTGCCTCGACGCGGTGCCCCGGCGCTGGTGGCCGGCGCTCGCCGCTCTGACCGTGACCCTGCTCGACGACGAGGTCGCCGCGGATCGCGCCGCTGAGCTGTGTGAGCCGGTCGGCGAGGCCTGGACGGTCGCGGCCCGCGAGGGCATGCGGCACCCGTCGTTGCTCGCGGCTGCGCGCGGCTGCGCCGAGGTCGCGGCGCGACGATGTCCCGCGGAGCTGCGAGACGACGTCGAGGCCTATGCCGAACTGGTGTCCCGGGGCCGGGCGCCCGGGCACGACCTACGTGAGCGGGTCGCGGGGAGCAGCCCGTCGATCGTCATGGAGGAGGAGACCCATGCGTGAAGAGACTGCCCGCGGCCTCGAACTGGCTCGTCGGCGCACGCTTGCCCTGACCGACTTCGACGACGCCGAGTTGTCGCGTCAGCACAGCCCGCTGATGAGTCCGCTGGTGTGGGATCTGGCCCATGTCGGGCAGCAGGAGGACCTGTGGCTACTGCGTGGTGGTGATGCCCGACGTGACGGCGTCCTGCCGGCCGAGGTCGACCGGCTCTACGACGCGTTTCAGTTCGCCCGCCCGGAGCGGGTGTCGCTGCCGCTGCTCTCGCCGGCTCAGGCGCGCGAGTTCATCCTCGGTGTTCGCGGCCGCGCGTTCGACCTGCTCGAGAAGGCCGACGAGCTGTTCCCGTTCGCCATGGTCGAGCAGCATGAGCAGCAGCACGTCGAGACGATGTTCGCCACCCACCAACTTCGGGACGGCACGCCGCTGCTGGGCGGCGGAGCGCCGCTGCCGGCCGGACGCGCGGTGCCGCACGATTCCGTGCTGGTCCCGGCCGGGCCGTTCGTCCTGGGCGTCGATGCCGGACACGAGCCGTCGTCGCTCGACAACGAACGTCCGGCGCACGTGGTCGACCTGCCCGCGTTCCGGATCGGCCGCGTGCCCGTCACCAACGCCGAGTGGCAGGCATTTGTCGACGACGACGGCTATGCCGAGAGCAGGTGGTGGTCGGCGCGCGGATGGCGACACCGCATCGAAGCCGAACTGGAGCGGCCGCTGTTCTGGTCAGAGGACGGCAGCCGGCGCCGCTTCGGCATCGTCGAGGACATCCCGCCCCACGAGCCGGTGCAACACGTCTGCTTCTTCGAAGCCGAGGCCTACGCCGCATGGGCCGGCGCCCGACTCCCGACCGAGCAGGAGTGGGAGAAGGCGTGCGCATGGGATCCCGACGCGGGGCGACGCCGGCGCTGGCCGTGGGGCAGGTCGGAAGTCACGCCCGCAGTCGCCAATCTCGGGGGCGCCGCCCTTCGGCCGGCACCGGTCGGCGCATACCCGGCGGGAGCATCCGCGTACGGCGTCGAGCACATGATCGGCGACGTCTGGGAATGGACGTCGTCGGACTTCCAGCCGTGGCCGGGCTTCTCGCCCATGCTGTACGACACCTACAGCGCACCGTTCTTCGGCGGTGACTTCCGCGTGCTGCGGGGCGGCTCATGGGCGGTGGCGCCGAGCGCGGTACGTCCGTCGTTTCGCAACTGGGACCTGCCGATCCGTCGCCAGATATTCACCGGCGCCCGGCTGGCCTGGGACGCCTGATGTGCCGCCACCTCGCCTGGCTCGGCGAGCCCCGCACTCTCGCCGCACTGATGCTGACGCCGACGCACGGGCTGCTCACCCAGTCCTACCAACCCCGCCGGCAGAAGAACGGCCGGCTGAACGCCGATGGCTGGGGCGTGGGCTTCCACGCCGCCGGGCACCGAACACCCGTCCGGTGGCGATCCGCATCGCCGCTGTGGAACGACCGATCCTTCGCCTCCGTCGCCCCCGTGCTGTCGTCGCGGTGCGTGCTCGCCGCGGTGCGCTCGGCCACGATCGGCATGCCCGTCGAGGAAGGTGCCACCGCGCCGTTCACGGATGGGCAGTGGCTGCTGTCGCACAACGGCCGCATCGAACGCTCAGCACTGCCGCCCGACCTCGCCGCCGAGTCGACATGCGACTCCGCACTGCTGGCCGCCTACGTATTCGCCATCGGGCCCGACCGGCTCGGCGAGATCGTTTCGAGCCTGGGTCACAAGGAGCCCGCGGCGCGGTTGAACGTGCTCGTCACCGACGGATCGCGAATCCTCGCGACGACGTGGGGCGACACGCTGTCCTACCTGGTCGACGGCGACGGGATCGTCGTCGCGAGCGAGCCGTACGACGACGACCCACGCTGGGTCGACGTTCCCGACCGTCAACTGCTCGAGGTAACCGTGCAGGGAATCATCCGAACCGATCTGGAGATCTGACCATGACCGTCGCGATCGCGACCCATCTCGATTCCGCCCACTATGCGCGGAGCCTCGCGCGTGACGTTCGTCATGGCCTCGCGGCCACGCCCAAGACGCTGCCCCCGAAATACTTCTACGACGCCCGCGGCAGCGAGCTGTTCGACCAGATCACCCGGCTGCCCGAGTACTACCCGACGCGCACCGAGCGCAGCATCCTGCGGGCGCACGCGGCCGAGATCGCCGCGCTCACGGGTGCGCAGACCCTGAATGAACTCGGCAGCGGCACGTCGGAGAAGACCCGCCTGCTTCTCGACGCGCTGTATCGAGGCGGCACGCTGCGGACGTTCATGCCCTTCGACGTCGATGCGGCTGTGCTCGCGCAGGCCAGCGAGACCGTCGCGGCGGACTACCCGTCGCTGGACGTCCACGCCGTGGTCGGAGACTTCGAGGAACACCTGGCACTGCTGCCGCGCCACCCCAAACGTCTCGTCGCCTTCCTGGGCTCGACCATCGGCAACCTCGAACCCACGGCGCGGTCACGGTTTCTCCGTGCGATCCGGGACACGCTCAACCCCGGCGACGCGTTCCTGCTCGGCACGGACCTGGTCAAGGACCGCGGCCGGCTCCTCGCCGCCTATGACGACGCGGCCGGCATCACCGCAGAGTTCAACCGCAACGTGCTGACGGTGGTGAACCGTGAACTCGACGCCGACTTCGACCCTGAGTCGTTCGCGCACGTCGCGCTGTGGGACGCCGATCGGGAGTGGATCGAGATGCGGCTTCGCGCCGTCCGTGCGGTCTCGGTTTCTGTCCGTGCGCTGAAGCTCACCGTCGAGTTCGCCGCCGGCGAGGAGATGCGTACCGAGATCTCAGCGAAGTTCCGCCGTGAACGCATGATCGCCGAACTGTCCGCTGCTGGATTGCATGTGCGACGGTGGTGGACCGATCCGGCCGACGACTTCGCGCTCTCGCTGTCCGTGCCGGTCTGACCAGCTGAAGGCCGGTGCGTCCCGACGTCGGGACGAGCGCGGAGGCTGCAGCGCTGCACGACACGTCCGTGATCGAAGTGTCTCAGGTTCGGCGATGACTCCGGTCGATATGGTGGCGGCGTGCAAACCGAGCTGCGGCCACTGCCCGGCCTCGACCGGGCTGGTCGCTAACCGCAATGGCTCATTCCCGACGGCGGGCCAGCGGGCGCCACGCGCTGAGCCGCGCACGCCGCCGTGACAGGTTGCCGCTGGTGTGGCTGGCGCTGGTGGCCGCGCTTGGCCTGGTCAGTTGGCAGGTCAGCGTGAAGCTGGCCGCTCTCGACGAGCCGACGACCGCGGCATCACCGGCATCACCCGGGAGCTCACCCGCGGGCCTCCCGTCCGGCCAAGGATCGCCGCATTCCTCACCCGGTAGAGCCGTGGCCGCGCAGACGCCGGCCCGCAACCGTCCTGCTCTGCTGCCTGGGATGCCGCCGCCGCTGTCGGCGACCGATGTCTATGCAGCGGACCGTCCCGGCAACCTCAGCGCGATCGTCCGAGGTGACCGTGCGCTGGTCTACGTTCCGAACACCAACAGCAACACCGTCACCGTCATCGACCAGCGCACCATGACTGTGATCCACACCTTTGCCGGCGGACACGAGCCCCAGCATGTGGTGCCGTCCTACGACCTGAGGACCCTCTATGTCGCTGCCGACTACGTCCCGGCCAATGGTGGTCCCGGCGCCGGGAGCCTGACTCCGATCGATCCGCGCACCGGCACTCCGGGCACGCCGATTCCGATCGAGGACCCGTACAACCTGTACTTCACCCCGGACGGCAAGTTCGCCATCGTGGTGGCCGAGGCGCGCCAGCGGCTGGACTTCTACGACCCGCACACCTGGCAACGCAAGAAGTCGCTTCCGGTGCCCACCTGTGCGGGAGTCGACCACCTCGACTTCACCGCGGACGGACGCTCGCTGCTGGCCAGCTGCGAGTTCGCTGACCGGGTCATCACCGTCGACGTCGCGAGCCAGAGCGTGCAGCGCACGCTCACGCTGCCCCGAACCGCGAACGGCATGCCGCAAGACGTCAAGCTATCTCCCGACGGGCGGGTCTTCTACGTCGCGGACATGATGGCCGACGGGGTGTACATCATCGACTCGGCCACGACCAAAGTGATCGGATTCCTTCCCACCGGCCACGGACCGCACGGCCTGTACGTCGACCGGAGCTCGACCCGGCTGTTCGTCACCAACCGCCTCGAGGGAAGCATCAGCATCATCGACTTGGCGACCCGCACACAAGTCGCGAAATGGCACATCCCCGGCGGCGGCAGCCCCGACATGGGCAACCTGTCCGCCGACGGGAAGACGCTCTGGCTCTCGGGCCGTTACAACAACGTCGTCTACGCCATCGATGCCACCACCGGGCGGCTGATCAAAGAGATCCCCGTCGGAGCCGGCCCACACGGTCTGTGCGTATGGCCCCAGCCCGGCCGCTACTCCCTCGGCCACACCGGCATCATGCGCTGACCGCGCCGCCGTGCGAGTGGCCCGACGCCCGATGACCGTCGGATTCGCTGTCGTGGTCGGGCTCGTGACCCGCGTGCCCGTGCTCGGTCATGTCGTCGGGTCCGCCGCCCATCATCGCGAGCATCTGCCGACCGCCGGTGGTGAAGAACCGGATCACCAGGACCGCGGCGAGCACGAGGAAGACGATGTTCAGGACGGTCGTGTAGTTCCAGCGGATGCCCTGGTCGCCGACGCTCGCGTGGCGTGGCCCTTTCGGGATCAACCCCAGGGGTGAGAACACGAATTCGATGATGTAGCCGGCGGCGGCCATCGTCGCGTAGAACGTGCCGAACAGGAACCACGCCATCCTGGCGCCGTAATACTTCCGGTAGATCAGCAGGATCGGGATGATGATCAAGTCGGCGAAGATGAACGCCACGACTCCGCCGAAGCTGATCCCGCCGTTCCACAGCACCGCGGCCAGCGGGACGTTGCCGATGGAGCAGACGAACGTCACCACCGCCACGAGTGGACCGATCAGCGGGCCCCACAGCTTGGCCAGCAAGGGATGGTCGGACAGGAACAGGTGCTGCCAGAAGCTGTCGGGGATCCACGCGCCGGCGGCGCCGGCGATGAGCAGTCCGATCACGAGGTCACGCAGGATGGCCGCCCACTCCATGACGAAGTTATGACTGACCGACGTGAACCCGGCCGCCGAAAGCAGGCGCTGCCAGAAGCTGCCCTCGCCCTGAACGCTCATGTCCATCGCCGCGTGGCCTTCCATCGACCCGGCAAGCCCCTTCTCAGCCTGGGCGGCAGCCTCCTGACGAAGGCGCGAGGTGAGGAACCGGCGGAACAGCAGGGCCAGGAACAGGATCATCAGCGGGCCGCCGACGAACTCCGCGAGGGTGAACTGCCAGCCGAGCAGCAGGGCCAGGATGAGGCCGAGTTCGATCACCAGGTTGGTCGACGCTATCTGGAACGCCATCGCGGCCGTGAAGTCCGCGCCCTTGCGGAACAGCGATCGCGCAAGGGCGACCGCCGCGTAGGAACACGACGAGGACGCGGCGCCGAGACCCGCGGCGGTGGCCAGGCTGCGCGGCCGGTCGTCGGGCAGCAGCCGCACGATGGTCGACTTTCGCACCAGCGCCTCGATGATCGCCGACAGCGTGAACCCCAGGATCAATGACCAGGTCACCTGCCACGTCATCAATCCGGCCAGCCGTAGCGCATGCAGCAACCCGTGCCAGGCAGAGGTCATGACAGGGCCACCGTCGACGTCCGTCCGAGCGGCCGGAATCGACGCAGCCGCAGCGAGTTGGTCACCACGAAGATCGAGGAGGACGCCATCGCCGCTCCCGCGATGAGCGGGCTGAGTAGTCCCAGCGCGGCTACGGGGATGAGCACCACGTTGTAGGCGAACGCCCAGAACAGGTTGCCCTTGATCGTGCGCAGCGTCCGGCGGGACAGCCGGATCGCATCGGCCGCCGCCGTGAGATCGCCACGCACGAGAGTAATGTCGCCGGCTTCGATCGCGACGTCGCTGCCGGTGCCCATCGCGAGGCCGAGGTCGGCCTGCGCGAGGGCAGCCGCGTCGTTCACGCCGTCGCCGACCATCGCGACGACCTTGCCTTGTCGTTGCAGGTCACGAACGACGGCGACCTTGTCCTCGGGCATGACCTCAGCGATCACATCGGCTGCGCCGATGCCGACCGACTTCGCTATGGCAGTTGCCGCGCGGCGGTTGTCGCCCGTCAGCAGCACGGGGCGCAGTCCCAGCGCCCGTAGCGCAGCGACGGCGTCGGCGCTGGTGGTCTTCACCGTGTCGCCGACGACGAGCACTCCGCGGAGCGCGCCGTCCCAGGCAACGACCACCGCGGTATGTCCGGCGGCTTCGGCCCGCGCTACCGCCGTGACGATCTGGCCGTCAGGTGTGAGCGACCAGTCGGTGAGCATGGGGGTCTTGCCGATGGCGACGAGAACGGACCGCTCCCCCGCGACGACGGTGCCGGTCACACCGGCACCCGGGGTGTTCCGGAAATCGCTGATCGGCGCTAGCGGTCCCCGCTGCGCGGCCGCAGAGGCGATTGCCGCCGCGATCGGGTGCTCGCTGGCCGCCTCCACCGCCCCGGCCACCCGCAGCAACTCGTCGGCCTCGACGCCCGGTGCCGGGTGGACGGCATGCAGTGTCATCTGGCCGGTAGTGACCGTGCCGGTCTTGTCCAGCACGATCGTGTCCACGCGGCGGGTGCTCTCCAGCACCTCGGGGCCCTTGATCAGCACACCGAGCTGCGCGCCGCGGCCGGTGCCTACCAGCAGCGCGGTCGGCGTTGCCAGCCCGAGTGCGCACGGGCAGGCGATGATCAGAACAGCGACCGCGGCGGTGAAGGCACGCGCGTCACCCGCACCGGCGAACACGGTGATCACCAATGTCGCGAGAGCGATCACGATCACGACGGGAACGAAGACACCGCTGATCCGATCGGCGAGCCGCTGCACCGGCGCCTTGCCGCTCTGCGCCGCCGTGACCAGGCGTGCGATCTGCGCCAACCGGGTGTCGGCGCCAACCCGCGTCGCGCGAATCACCAATCGACCACCGGCGTTGACGCTCGCGCCGGTGACGACGTCACCGGGCGCGACCTCGACCGGGACCGACTCACCGGTCAGCAGGCTCGCGTCGACTGCTGACGAGCCGTCCTCGACCACTCCGTCGGCCGCGATCGTCTCGCCGGGGCGAACCACGAACCGATCCCCCGCCAGCAGCCCGTCGATCGGCACCCGCGCTTCGATACCGGCCCGCACGACGGCGACGTCCTTAGCACCGAGATCGAGCAGAGACCGTAGCGCGGCTCCCGAGCGCCGCTTTGCCCGCGCCTCGAAGTAGCGACCGGCGAGCAGGAAGACGACGATCACCGAAGCGACCTCGAGGTAGATCTGGCCCGTGCCTGATCCCGAACTCGCCGCAACGTCGAACTGCATCCGCATGCCGGGCTCGCCCGCCGTCCCGAACAGCAGCGCATACAGCGACCAGCCGAACGCCGCCAGCGTGCCCATCGAGACGAGCGTGTCCATGGTCGCGGCCCGGTGCCGCAGATTCAGCCACGCCGCCCGGTGAAACGGCCAGCCACCCCAGACAACGACCGGGCTGGCGAGCGCAAGCGAGAACCACTGCCAGTTCCTGAACTGCGCGCCCGGAACCATCGCAAGCACCAGCACCGGCAAGGCAAGCACTGCGGACACGAGCAGCCGCTGACGCAGCGAACTGAGCTCGGCCGCCGCCTCGCTCTCGGCC
>JAODNL010000217.1 GCA_025465405.1 Pseudonocardiales bacterium
AGCCGCTGCGCACGACAACGTTCACCGTCGTCGACCTCGAGACCACCGGCGGCTCGGCCGCGGCCGACTCGATCACCGAGGTCGGCGCGGTGCGGGTGTGCGGCGGAGAGGTGCTCGGTGAGTTCCAGACCCTCGTCGACCCGCGGGTGCCGATCACGCCGTTCGTCAGCGTGCTGACCGGCATCACCGACTCGATGGTTGCGGGTGCTCCGCGCATCGGCGGCGTGGTCCCGACGTTCCTCGAGTTCGCCCGCGGCAGCGTGCTCGTCGCGCACAACGCGCCGTTCGACGTGGGATTCCTGCGCGCCGCGTGCGCCGCGCACGGGATCGAATGGCCGGGCTTCGCGGTGGTCGACACCGCTATCTTGGCGCGGCGGGTGCTGACCCGGGACGAGGTCCCCAACTGCAAACTGGCCACGCTGGCGGCTCACTTCGGCGCGGCGACCACGCCCAACCATCGGGCGTTGCAGGACGCCCGCGCCACCGTCGATGTCCTGCACGCACTCATCGACCGGCTCGGCAGCTATGGCGTGCAGTCGTTGCCCGAATTGCGGGCCTTCACCGCGCAGGTCTCCGATGCCCAGCGGCGTAAGCGACATCTCGCCGACGGGCTGCCCGCACGTCCCGGGGTGTACGTCTTCCGCGACGCGCGGGGCACGCCGCTGTACGTCGGCACCAGTCGAAACCTGCGGACCCGCGTGCGGCAGTACTTCGTGGCAAGCGAGACCCGCAGCCGGATGGGCGAGATGATCGCTCTGGCCGAGCGCGTCGACCCGATCGAATGCGCGCATGCGCTCGAGGCGCAGGTGCGCGAGCTGCGGCTCATCGCGGCGCACAAGCCCCGCTACAACCGCCGGTCGAAGTATCCGGAACGGTCGGTGTGGCTGAAGCTGACCGTCGAGGCATTTCCGCGCCTGTCGGTCGTACGCGAGGTCCGTGCCGACGGGGCGGCCTACCTCGGTCCGCTGCGCTCCCAGCGCCAGGCCGAGACGGTGCGCGACGCCATCCACGACGCGGTGCCGCTGCGGCAATGCAGCGACCGGCTCTCCGTGCGTCGGGCGGTGCGGGCGGCCTGCGCGCTCGCGGGAATCGGGCGCTGCTCGGCACCCTGCGAGGGCGGCGCGTCGCCCGCTCAATACGGCGCGCTCGCCGAGCTGGTCGCGGCGGCCTGGCGCGGTGACGTGCGCCCGCTCGTCGGACCGTTGCAGCGCAAGCTCGCCGAGCTGTCAGCGGAACAGCGCTTCGAACAGGCCGCCGTCGTACGCGACCGGATCGCCACCGTCGTTCGGGCGTGCGCCCGTATGCAGCGGCTGTCCGGCCTGCGCGGCATCGCCGAGCTGGTCGCCGCCCGGCCCGACAGCACGGGGGGTTGGGAGATCTCGGTGATCCGGCGGGGCCGGCTGGTGGCCGCCGGTACGGCGGCGCGCGGCGTCGCCCCGTGGCCGGTGATCGAGGCGCTGCTGGCCACTGCCGACGTGGTCGATCCCGAACACCAGGCGCTGGCTGAAGAGTCCGAATGCATCGTGCGCTGGCTGGAAGAGCCGGGCACGCGGCTGGTCCAGGCCAGCGACGCCTGGTCGATGCCGGCCTTCGGCGCGGGCGGACTCCGGGCGTTTCTCGGGTCGGCCGCCGCGCATGGCACGGATCCGTTCGCCGACCGGCGACGCCTACCGGTCGTCGCCCGTCCGGTGCGCGCGTCGGCGTAGCAGGGCGAGGCGAGGCGTGGCGATGCCTGGCGACGCGTGGCAAGGCGTGGCAAGGCGTGGCAACTAGCTGCGGCGGGCAGCCACGATCTAGGTCCGCGGTGCACCATCGCCCTGGTGACGAGCGCTCCCCGGTCACGGCGATGACGACGACAAGTCCGCACGGCCGACGATCGCTGCGCGAGTTGCTGTCGCTGACGCCGGCGGAACTCGGCCTGCACCGCGACGAGGCGGTCGGTGTGTTCCTCGTCGACATCGACCGCTTCAAAGCCATCAACGACGTCCTCGGATATGCGGCCGGCGACCGGATGCTGCGCCTGACCGGCCAGCGGTTGCTCGACTGGGGCGGACCGCGCGCGGTGCTCGCCCGAGTCGCCGACGACATGTTCGCGACGATCCGTCCCGGTTTGGCCGACCTGGCCGGCGCCGTCGCCGAGGCCGAGCGCCTTCGGTTGCTGCTCGCCGAGCCCGTCGCCATCGACGGGCAGACGATCACACGGAACGTGAGTATCGGGCTGTCCTACGGTCGGCTGTCCGAGAACAGCACCGTCGAGCTGTTCCGGCGCGCGGATGACGCCATGCAAGCCGCCCAGCGCACCAGCGGCAATGTGGTCCGGTCGTTCAGCCAGGACCTGCGCTCGCAGGCTCTCACCCGCTCTCAGATCGAACTGCATCTTCGAGACGCGCTTCGCGCCGGTCAGCTGCTGCTGCACTTCCAGCCCGAGATCGACCTTCGCAACGGCGATGTCGTGGCCGTCGAGGCGCTCGTCCGGTGGCAACATCCAAGCCTCGGGTTGCTCGGCGCTGACCGCTTCGTCGGCGTCGCCGAGGAGACCGGGGTGATTCGTGACCTCGGCGAGTGGGTGCTGCGCGAGGCCTGCCGCCAGCATGCGGCGTGGCGGGCGGAGTTTCCCGCGCTCCGGTTCACGATGCGGGTGAACATGTCGCCGGTCCAGCTCGTGGAGCCGGACACGCCCGCCCTCGTCGCGGAAGTGCTCGCGCAGAACGGCCTTGGTGCTGGCGAGCTCTGTGTCGAGATCACGGAGCTGGTCGCCGCACCGGACCGGGCAGCGGGCATTCGGGTGCTGCACGAATTGCACAAACTCGGCATCGAGCTTGCGATCGACGACTTCGGGATGGGTCACAGCTCGCTGGTCCGGCTCAAGGCGCTTCCCGTCGACACGATCAAGATCGATCGGTCGTTCGTCCTGGATCTCGGCAGCGACCCGACCGACACCGCGATCGTGCAGACCCTGGTCCGGCTAGCCGCCGCGTTCGGCCTGGAGATCATCGCCGAGGGCGTCGAGACCGTCGCCGCCGCGATCGAGCTGCGCCGGCTCGGCTGCTACCGCGCGCAGGGTCATCTGCTCGGTGTGCCGGTCGAGGCGGGCGAACTGCGCCCCCTGCTGGCGGCCGGCCGGCTGCCACCCGGCATCCTGCCGCCGGACGAGGTCTAGGCCCGGTCCTCGCGTCGCTCGCCGCGCCGGCGCCGATCAGGGAGCGCGGGGTCGCGCTTGCTCGCTGTCTGCGGAACGTCTTCCACCACGGGCTCGACCCATGCGTCGGACAAGGCCCCGGCCCCCTCGGCCAGT
>JAODNL010000242.1 GCA_025465405.1 Pseudonocardiales bacterium
AGACCCGGATCGCGCGGCTGTCGGGCAGCGTCGCCGTGATCCACGTCGGGGCGGCCACCGGAGTCGAGCTGACCGAGAAGCAGCACCGCGTCGAGGATTCCTTGTCGGCAACCCGCGCCGCGCTGGAAGAGGGCATCGTCGCGGGCGGCGGTACGGCGCTGGTCCAGGCGCGGTCGGCGATCGACGACCTCGCAGCGACGGGGGAGCAGCTCATCGGCGCGCACATCGTGCGCGACGCGCTCGTCGAGCCGCTGCGGTGGATCGCGATCAACGCCGGGTACACGGGTGAGGAGATCATCGAACGGGTCGCGACGTTGCCGGCCGGCCACGGATTCAACGCGCTCACCGGTGAGTTCGGTGACATGTTCGACCTGGGCATCATCGATCCGCTCAAGGTCACCCGCTCCGCGTTGCAGAGCGCCGCGTCGATCGCCGCACTGCTACTGACCACCGAGACCCTCATCGTCGAGGAGATCATCCAGAATCCAGGGGCGATCATGGCTCCCGGCTTCGGTGACCTCGCCGAGGGACTCGTCCGGCCGTCGAACATCGCCTGAACGACGAGCCGGAGCAACGAACGATGAACGTCACGCTCGCCGACGCCGCCTGGCCCGAGCCGGCGCCGGCGTCGGCACCGGTCCTGGATCCGCACACCGGTCGCGGGTTCCTGTCGCGGGGCCGCGTCCTCGGCCTGCTCGGTCCGGCGTTCGTCGCCGCGGTCGCGTTCGTGGATCCCGGCAATTTCGGCACCAACATCAGCGCGGGCGCGTCGTACGGCTACCTGTTGCTGTGGACCGTCGTCGTGGCGAACCTGATGGCGGTCCTGGTGCAGTACCTGTCGGCCAAGCTGGGGCTGGCCACGGGATGCAGCCTCGCCGAGGTGTGCCGGGAGCAGACCTCGACACCGGTGCGGATCGGTCTTTGGCTCGTCGCGGAGTCGGTCGTGGTGATGACCGACCTCGCTGAGTTCGTCGGCGGGGCGATCGCGTTGAACCTGCTGTTCGGGATGCCGTTGCTCCTCGGCGGGCTGGTGATGGCGTCGGCGACCATGCTCGTGCTTCGCATGCGGGTGCGAGGGTTGGACGGATTCCCGGTCGTCGTGGTGTCGCTGCTGTTCCTGCTCGCGCTCTCGTTCGTCTACCTGTTCACCTTCGCGCCGCCGCGCGCGGGCAGTGCGGCGGGTGGCCTCGTCCCGCACTTCAACGGAGCGCAGAGCGCGTTCTTGGCGTGCGGCATCGTCGGCGCCACTGTCATGCCACACGCGGTGTTCCTGCACTCGGCACTCAGCGGTGGTCTGCACGGCCGGACGGTGACCACGATCAGGACGGCGGCGATGCTTCGCTACATCCGTCGTGACGTCGTGATCGCAATGGGTTTGGCCGGAATCATCAACGCGATGATGCTCGTCATCGCCACCCACCTCTCGCCCAACGCGGGGACGTCCCTGCACGCCGCGCACTCGGAGTTCACCCGCAACCAGGGCACGGTGTTCGCGAGCGTCTTCGCCGTCGCGCTGCTCGCCTCCGCCCTGGCCTCGGCAAGTGTCGGTGTGTACAGCGGGCAGGCAATCATGCAGGGATTCTTGCGCCGTAACAGCAGCGTGTTCGTCCGCCGGATGGTCTCCGCGTTGCCGGCACTCGTCATCCTGGCCCTCGTCAGCGATCCAACCCGCGCGTTGGTGTTCAGCCAGGTGGCTCTGGCGTTCGGGCTGCCGTTCGCCCTCGTCCCGCTCGTCGTCTTCACCGGGCGACGCGGCGTGATGGGCTCGTTCGTGAACCGCCGCCGGACGACTCTCGCGGCACTCGCCGTCACCGCGGTGATCGTCGCCCTCAACGCGTTCCTGCTCGCCAACCTGGGCCGGGCATGATCGCCGTCCCGCTGGTGCTTGCTCTGGCGGACGGAGCCATGTGGATGGCGCTGCGCGTCCTCGGGCTAGCCGATCCGGCGGACATTCCGTCCTGCTGCCGCAAGCGGATCCAGTGGTGGCGGGCCAACGCGAATCTCTTCTACGCGAGCACCGCGGCGATCTGCCTAGTAGCGGTCGCCCTTCAGATCAGCAGGCTCGCCGGCTGACCGATGCACGGTGACCGGCCAGGAGATCTCAGTGATCAACGGGGCGGGGTCGTCGAGCACGCCGGCGAGGTAGCGCTCGCGCACTGGCCCATCGGCGCCAATGCCTCGTTCGGCGACGTACGTGCCGAGTGCCGCGTAGGTCTCGTCGATCCGGGCATCAGGCCCGTCGTGCACCGCGACCGCGAACAAGCCGCCCGGAATCTCGGCCATCCGCGCCCGTCCGGACCGCGGCACGCGAGCACTGACCGGTAACCACACGGTGGCCTCGCCCCGCTCGTCCGCGAACAAGGCATGCGCGAACAACCCGCCGAGCGGGCCAGCCGCGACGCGACCCGCTCCGCGCAGCGTGTCGTCGAGTTCGCGCGTCGCTACCTGCCACCACGGAATGAGGCCCTCCACCGACACGGTTTCGGTGATCGCTACGGCCGGCGCGGCGTCCACCGTCCGGAGATCGATTCGTGGCGCGGAGGCCGGCGGAGCGAGCAATGCCCGCAATGAGGCGACCGCGTCTTGGGTCTGCCGCAGTTGGGCCTGCATCCGGTCCAAGTGGGCGGACACGATCGCGCTCCGCGCCGTGTCATCCGGCGCGGCGAGGTAGGCCTTCAGATCGGGAACCGGCATCTCCAGATCGCGGAACCGTCGAATGAGCCGCGCGACATGGACCTGCGCGGTGTCGTAGTACCGGTAGCCGCTGACCGGGTGTACCTCGGCCGGCTCGAGCAGTCCGAGCTCGTGATAGTGCCGCAACGCTTTGCGACTGAGCCTCGTCATCGTTGAGAACTCGCCGATGGTCACGCGGCTGGCCATCTCACCAGTCTCCGTTATCCGACGATGGAGAGGTCTTCGATCAGGCCCTCCCGCAACGCGAATCGGTACGTGAGGTCAGCGACGCCGCCTGGGAAGTTGCCCTCCAGGTGAACGCTCACGCGATACTCCTGCTCGCTGACCGGTTGGCTCCCGGTAACAGTGCTGGTGTAGGTCCACTTGCCGGCCAGAGCCTCGCGCCAGCCGATGATCGCCTGTTGGCCCCGATAGGTATGGCCTTCGTCAAGGACGGTGCCGTCGGGCGTGAAGCAGTCGGCCAGCGCCCGGACGTCTCCGCCGTCAGACGCGGCAAGGTAGCGCGTCACGACCGGCGGTGGGGTGTCGCTGTGCCTATGATTCGCTCGCTCACGCTCGCTCACTGTGAACTCCCTCGGTCGGATACCCAACCGATCGTGAGGGTTCCGCTAGGGGCAAGGTCAAGCGTCGCCAGGGCGTACTTGTTCGCCGGTTGTTCACCTGAGGGTTCCCCAAGAGAGGTGCGGCCCCGAGAGGCTGTCCTGCGTCCGACCCACTGACGGAGGAGACAGCGTGATCAGACGGTTGTTCGGCGCCGCGGGTGCCGTAGCGGTGATGTGCGCGATTCCGGCGACGGCCGCCGCCCACGACGGGGCCACCCACGGCTCGTTCACGCTCGCGGTGTACGGCGATTCCCCCTACGGCACAGTCCAGGGCGACACCGCGCAGTTCAACGCGACGCCGTCGTTCATCGACTCGATCAACGCCGATCCGAACGTCAGCTCCGTGATCCACGTGGGCGATATCCATTCCGGTAAGCAGTTCTGTACCGCCGCCTACGACCAGGCGATCGCGGCCATGTGGACGCATTTCGCCGACCCGCTCGTGTACACGCCCGGCGACAACGAATGGGCGGACTGCCACAAGGCGGGCGAGGGCGGCGGCAGCTACGACGCGACCACCGGACAGATCAAGTACGTGCTGGACCCGGTCACCTCCCAGCCGGTCGACTATGCCGGCGGCAACCCCGTCGCCAACCTGGACCTGATCCGCTCGACGTTCTTCAGCCGCCCGGGACACACTCTGGGCAGCGGCACGCTGCGTGTTCTCTCCCAGGCGCAGATTCCGGACCGCACGCACCCGTCAGATGCGCAGTACGTCGAGAACGTGCTGTGGGAACAGCACGGGACGGTCTTCGTCACGATGAACGTGCCGGGCGGATCGAACAACGACGCCGACCCTTGGTACGGCGCACCGACGGCCTCACCCGCGCAGCAGAACGAAGCGGCGCAGCGAACGGCTGCCGATCTCCGGTGGCTGAACACCGCATTCGCCGTCGCCCACTTCACGGATGCGGCCGGTGTCGTCGTCGTGACGCAGTCCGACCTGTGGGACCTCGACGGAAAGACCTCGGCCCACCTGACCAACTACGAGCCCATCGTGTCGAGCCTCGCGTCGCACACGGCCACGTTCGGCAAGCCGGTTCTGCTGTTCACCGGTGACTCGCACACCTACCGGTCGGACAATCCGCTCGTGCAAGCGGCGCCGTGCACCGGCGACGCGGGTGTGTGCAGCTACGACGCATGGAGCAGTCACCCGTATTACAACGTGGCGAACTTCCACCGGGTCGTCGTCCACGGCAGCACGTTCCCGCTCGAGTGGTTGAAGCTGACCGTCGCGCCAGGAGCCCACAACCCGACGACGGCAACGTCGTTCGGCCCGTTCAGCTGGAACCGGATGCCGCAGAGCTGACCACGGTAGGTAGCGGGGCCCGCGGGCCGAAGGAATTCGTCCGCCGTTTAGCCGTAGGAGTATCGCGCGGCGATGCCAATCGCTAGCGTGAGCATGTCCGTACATGTCCGGATTGGAGACGAACATGCGTGTTGTGCCGTCCTGTCATATTCGCCGGATTGCCGGCATCCTCGGTGGTGCGGCCGTGCTGACCGGCGGGTTGGTCGCTGCCTCTGGTGGCACTGCCGCGGGCGCCGATCCGGTATCACCCGTCGCTGGTTGCCAGCTCGGAAACGGCGTCCAGCACGTCATCAGCCTCGTGTTCGACAACGTCCACTTCTCCCGGGACAACCCGAACGTCCCGTCCGATCTCGAACAGATGCCGCACTTGCTCAGCTTCTTGAAGTCGAACGGAACGGTCCTCTCCAACACGCACACGCCTCTGATCGCGCACACGGCCAACGACAGCCTGACGATCTACACCGGCCTCTACGGCGACCGCCACGGCCAACCGCTCACCAACTCGTACAAGACCTACAACCCGGACGGCAGCACTGATCCGGCTACGTCGTTCGCGTACTGGACGAGCCCGGCCGTCGACACGGCCGCGCAACCGGCGGCCGGGCACGACACGGCGCCGACGATGGTCTACTCACCGAGCGTCCCAGCCACGGCCGGCGCCACCGGACAGCAGACACCGGCGCCGTGGGTTCCCTTCACCCGCGCCGGCTGCTCGACCGGCAACTTCTCCACCGCCAACATGGTTCTCGAGAACACCAAGCTGGACCTGAACACCGTGTTCGGCCCGTCCTCGCCGGAAGTAGCGCAGCTGCAGGCCGACCCCAGCTCGTTCAAGGATCCCGAAGTCGCCGATTACATCGGCGTGGCCGTGCACTGCGCGCAGGGCGACGCCGTGTGCGCGAACGCCCAGGCGGTGAAGTACGGACAGACCGCGGCGTCACCGAGTGCGGTTGCGGACGTGCTGCCCACCGAGCCCGGCGGCTACAACGGCTACCAAGCGCTGTTCGGAGCGCGGTACGTCGGCCCGCAGCTCGGCGCGGGCACCCCGTCGCTATCACGCAACGGCTACCCCGTCACCGACGCGTCGGGCAATCTGACCGACATCAACGGCGTCCCGATCATCAACAGCTTCGCCGGTAAGGCCGGCTTCCCGGGCTTCAGCCCGACGGCGAGCCAGTCCTTGGCCTACCTCGCCGACATGCAGGAGAGCGGGATACCCGTCACCTACGGCTACATCTCTGACCTGCACGAACGCAAGGCCGGCACGAGCGGCTGCACGACGGCCACCGCTACCGGCTCGGGCAAGCCGCTCGGCCCCGGTGACTCGTGCTACGTCAACAACGCCGCCACCTACGACGCGGCCTTCCAGAAGTTCTTCGACCGGCTGCAGAAGGACGGCATCACGCCGGCCAACACCGAGTTCGTCATCAGCTCCGAAGAGAACGACCAGTTCGCCGGCGCCAATGTGGGCCGCGCGACCCAGCCGACTCCGGCCGGTTGCGACGGCGTCACCACGCCGTGCCAGTACGCCACGGGCCAGGTGGGCGAGCTGCAGGCCAACATCAAGGGGCTGCTCTCGGGCACCTCCAGCAGCGGCACCGCCT
This sequence comes from Pseudonocardiales bacterium, assembly GCA_025465405.1. Lineage (GTDB taxonomy): Bacteria > Actinomycetota > Actinomycetes > Mycobacteriales > Jatrophihabitantaceae > RYN-117. Next base: position 6,210 of record JAODNL010000242.1, read on the forward strand.
TCGACATCGAGCCGCAGGGTGCTGCGATCTACGTGCACGGGCAGCCGGCCGCGACCGACCCGACGGTCCGGCAGCTCCAGCGAGACACGGCCGCGATGACGGGCAACGACCCGTACACCGGCGTCAACGCCGAGACGATCGTCAACTACCAGGCCGGCGCGCTCGAGCAACGGGCGCTACACATGCAGACCGCCGACCCACTGCGCACACCGACGTACTCCCTGTTCCCGAAGCCGGACTACTACTTCTCGACCAGCGGCCCGAACGTGAGCATTAACAGCGGATTCGCCTATAACCACGGCTACTACAGTCCGAAC
>JAODNL010000257.1 GCA_025465405.1 Pseudonocardiales bacterium
AGAGTGCTGGCGCCGAAGGTCTCGGTCTCGCGAGCGATTCCGGCTACTTCGATGAGACCGATGCGGTGGTGTTCCTCGTCGTAGGTGAGTCCGGCGAAAAAACCGCCGGTACCAATCACGCGCGCACCGAGCACCTCGGCGTACCACTGGGTACTGCGCTCCAGGTTGGACACCCGCAACACCAAATGCGCGAGTCGGTACGGGCTTACCAGACTGCCGTCGACGGTCTTGTTCGTCATTGTCGTCTTCCTCTCACGTGCTGCTGGTGCACTAGGCTATCGAATCTCGACCCAACGTACCAGTCGCTTGCATATACACGTCACATTCACATTGCGACACAGGGGATCCTCCCGGTCGCGGCCTCCCGCGGGGTTCCAAGAGTCTGCGCACCACGGCTCCCCGAGGCTTAGGACGTGCCTCCTAAGTCCGCGATGGCCCGTTGGGAAATCGGATCACGTGGGAAGAAATCTCGCCTGCGGTAGGTCGCAGTGGTGGTTACGCCGCAGCGCCATGCGCCGCGACTGGCTCAGCTCGGCGCGGGTTCGCGGCACAGGCTGCTCGGTGCTCGAGGACGGCCTCATGCAGGCGATCTGCGGCCGCATCGATCCACTGATCGACGTGAGTCTGATGAGCAATGTGCAGAGCACACTCGGCGTCGTAGAGAGCGCCAGCGGCACGAGCGACGCGGCTCTCTGGTTCGATCCGGTTATTGATGGTGGTGGTTGCAAGATCGACGCTCGTCGTAACGGTCATCGCTCCCCCTTGGGTCGAGGGAAGGCTCGAACGGCGGCGGTCGCGACGACTCGGCGATCGGTCTCCGACCCTTCGATGTGCACTTAACTGTCAATTGCTATTTACTCTCATTTGCTAGTGAAAGTCAATGGCTTCCGGGTCGGAATCCCTTCGATACGCGTCGACGTTGACGGCGACAGCCGAAGCCGGTCGCTCACTGTGCCCGGGGGTCAATCCGAGAACCGCGGAAGGCGTCGCGTGGCGGTGGCTTGGTGCTGAGCTGTGATGGCGTCTTCGATCGCGTAGCGACCTCAAGTCGAACCCGTTCCTTGAACGCCGCGATGATGTCGCCGAATCTCTCGGTCGGGCCGGAAGCGGTCCCGCGCGACGCTGAGGAGCGGAAGTAGACGTCGCCGTCAATGGCAGTTCATGCGGATGCGATCCCCGAGCAGCGCCCCCGCCGCTGCGTCGATTGTCGGGTCCGCGGCAAGCACGGCTGCGCGAATCTTGTCCTGCTGGTCCAGGCCCAGACGGTGAATCAGTTCATCGGTGAGCGACCGAGATCTCGGGTGCGTCCGCGGAATGTCATTCCCGACCGCGTCGCGACTGGATATCGTTGTCCGTCCCGGCCGAAGCCGGAAGCTCGCAGGTGACCGTCGTTCCGGCGCCGGTCGGGCTGTGTAGGGAGAGCGTGCCGCCGAGTGCCTCGACGCGGTCCTTGAGCCCGACCAGCCCGGAGCCGCGCTCGGGTTCGGCGCCGCCGACGCCGTCGTCGCGGACGCAGAGCCGCAGCCGGCCGGCCGAGATTTCAGCAGCCACTTCGACAACGGATGCGCGGGCGTGTTTCGTGGCGTTGGTGAGCATCTCCGAGACGACGTAGTAGGCGCCGACCTCGACTGGCTCGGGAAGCCGGCCATCGATCCGCACGTCCAGGTCCACCGGGACGGCTGAGCGCCGGGCCAGCGCGTGCAGCGCCGGCCGCAGTCCGGCTCTGGACAGGATCGCCGGGTGGATGCCGCGGGAAATCTCCCGCAGCTCATCGATCGCGCCCATCAGTGCAGCGGCCACCTCCGTGATCTCGGTAACCAGATCTTCGCGGTCGCGCGACGTCCCGGCCGCAGCCGAACGCAGCCGCAATGTCAGCGCGAGCAGGCTTTGCTGTGCACCGTCGTGCAGGTTCCGCTCGATCTGCCGCCGGCCCTCATCGGATGCCGCAACGATCCGCGCGCGGGAGTTGACGAGCTCGGCCCGGTTCTGCGCGTTCGCGACCGCAGTGGCGACCAGGTCGGTGAATTCCGCCAACCGCTGCTCGAGGTCGGGCGGCAGTGGCCCGGGCCCGACGGCGATCATTCCCCACAGCCGGCCGTCGACGTGTATCGGCACGGCGACCGCGGACCGTATCCCCTCACGGAGCGTCGCCTCCCCACCCTCGATGGCACCGTAGTCATCGACCCGGGCGGAGCGGCCGGTGCGCCGTACCGTCGCGGTCAGCCCCTCCGGTGGATAACCCTCCCAACGCTCCCCCACCGCCACGTCGGGGCGCGTCGCACCCTCGTTGGCGACGAGCGTCGCTGATCCGTCGAGTTCGAAGCGGATCATTCTGGCGGTGCCGTTACCGGAATACCGCAACGCCTCCTTGGTCGCGGCCGCGAACACCGCCTCGGGCGGTTCCCCCCGCGCGACCAGCGTGGCCAGGCGCCCCAGTGCCGCCTGGGTGTCGGCGTGGCCGCGCAGTTCCACTCGTGCCTGCGCGTTGGCGATCGCGGTGGCGACCAGTTCGGTGAAGCCGGCCAGCCGGAGCTCGGTGTCCGCGGCCAGCGGCTGCTCGCGGGTGGACACCGCGCTGATGACGCCCCACAGCCGGCCCTCGACGCTGATCGGCGCACCGACGGCCGAGCGGATGCCCCACGCGGCGGCGACGTCGGCGACTGGACCCGTGGCGTGGGCGTAGTCGTCGATTCGCGCCGACTGGCGCGTCTGGAACACCAGCGTGGGCACGTTGCGTCCGCCGAGGTGCACCGGCGTGCCGACCGGGATGGGCAGCGCGCCGGTGCTGCTCCACACGCCGACGGCCGTGGCCACGCGGTCTGGGTCGTATCGGTTGAGGATGGTGATATCGCAGCCCAGCAGCCGCCCGACCTCCGCAGCGACCGCGGCGAACACCTCCTCCGGTGCCGCCGCCCGGGCCACCAGGGTCGCCACCCGCCGCAGCGCCGCCTGCTCCTCAGCGACCACGCTCGCCTCGGCGCGGATCGGCACCCGCACCGCCTCCGCGCGGTCCGCCGGCGCGGGCATGTAGTAGCTGCGACACGACACGATGCGCCCGTCGCGCTCCCGGAAGATCTCACAGACCGTGCCCTGCTGGCGAGATTGGCCCCCGGCGAAATCGCCGGTCACCATGTCGATCTCGGTGACGATCGTGTCCCCGGATTCCGCCACGAGTCGCTCGGAGGCGATGTAGAGCCCTGGGAACTGGCTCACGCTCCCCACCCCATAGGCGACCGCAGCCTCCACGCCACGAAACGGCACCCCATCGACCACGAGCACGACGTCCTCGTCGAACACCGCGCGCCAGACGTCGAAATCACGATCGTTGAGCGCCCGGTGATAACGGGCGGCCAGCGCCCCGAGATCCACACGCACCGGCTATCCCCCACCCGCACCCCGGCGCACATCTGCGACGGCAGCGTGTCCGCGCGACGGTGTTGTGTCTGGCTTTCTATCGACACGGCTACCCGCGTGGCGCCGCGGCGCGGCCTGCTCATTGGCAAGCTGACCCAATCGTGTCTCGGTGGCCGGCGCGCCGGCCGGTTGCACGTTCACAGGGACGCGGCCCGCAGGCTCAGCACCACCGCCGCGACGATGAGCACTATCAAGGGGGTGGGGGCGCCCTTGACGTCGCCCTTGCGCAGGTGGGTGATTATGGCCCCGACGAAGTAGAGCACCACGCCGGCGGCGGCCGCGATGCCGAGCGGGCCGTACCAGAGGCCGATGATCAGCCCCGCTGCGCCGGCGATCTCGCATGCGGCCAGGAACGGATACATCTTCAGCGGCACGCCGCGTTCGGTGAAGCCTTTCACGAGGCGTTCGTTGCGCGTGAGCTTGGTGTAGGCGGAGGCAGTCAGCGCCGCCGCCAGCAGAATCGCGATGACAGCGTCGGCAACGAACATGATCACTCCAGATACTGGAACCGGAAATTTCATCGAGGTTAGCAGATGATTGACCGTCTTCAATGAACGAATCCTTTGGATCGTTGGCGCCCTGTTAGGATCGCCGATGTGATGGCAGACCGTCCCACCTTGGCGTTGGCCTTCTCGGGGCACACTGCCGCCGTTCGGATCAGGAAGGCGCTGGCTGAATACGGGCTCAAGCCCGGCCACGGATATGTGCTGCTCCTGCTGGCCGACCACGGAGCGACCAGTCAGCAGTCACTGGTCGAGGCGCTCGCGGTCGATCCCAGCGTGCTGGTGGCCGTGCTCAACGACTTGGAGCGCGAGGGGATGACCGAACGCCGGCGCGACCCTGCCGACCGGCGCCGGCACATTGTCGAGATCACCCCGCAGGGCAAGAGCCGGGCGGCGGATTTCGAGGCCGTGCTCGCCGCTGTCGAGGCAGTGCTGTTCGCGGACCTCAACGGCGGCGAGATCTGCACACTGCGAGGACTGCTGGCCCGCATCAAAACGCCGGCCGACGAAAGCTCCTGCGCCGACGGTTGACTCAGCGATCACTCGGACGCGGTACATGCGACGCAACACTCGAACTAGCCGCAGTTGAACCAGCCTTCGATGCGGACGAGGGGCGCTAGTCCGCAAACCGAGCCTGCCATCGCACGAGTGACGTGCACGCGCAGCGACAACCAGCTTCTGTGGCGGGTGATGGCCCGCTACTCGAGGAACGAACCCGTACGGCATCGACCGGTGTCTAGTTCCGGTTGCAAAGTTCCGGTACCCGAGCTATCTAGTAGACGCGGCCCCGTCCGACGTTCGCGGCACGCACAAGCGCGGACATGCCGCTGCTGGTGCTTATCGCGCGGGCCGCAGTAGGAACGGCAGTCGCTCGGCGAGGAAGGTTCGGGGGAACTCCTCGCGCAGTCGCCATAGCCCCGCGTCGATGACGAAGTGGGAGCTGACCAGTCCGAGGTATATGCCGAAGACGGCGCGCCCGAGCGATGCGCCGCTGTGTAGGTGTGAGGACCAGTTCAGCAGGACGCCGAGGGCGAGGGTGACGTTGAGCAGGACTAGCAAGCCCACGCTGGCCGGACTCCGCGCGGTGGGTTTCGCGGCCAGAAATCCGACGAGGAGCAGGTATTGCAGGCCGTGCGCGATGGTCAGGCCGGCAACCGCTGCGTAGGGCGAGGTGAAGCAGAACACCGGCACGAAGAACAGCAATGACATCAGGTAGACGCCGGCGAACTCGATCGGGCGGTCCGAGGCCGGCCGCCCCGCCAGACAGGCACCGCCCACAAGCACGCCCAGTAGGAAGACGACGGCGCCGGCTGTGAACAACCAGCCCTGCCGGTGGATGCCCGCGATCTGTAGCAGATCCGGGTGTCCGAGCAGCGCAGCGATGCCAACCAGGCCCACGACGATGAGCGCGCGACGCTCGCTGACCGACGGGCCGCGTGCCCCGAAGCCCCGAAGCCGCGGGCTGCCAACGCAGCCACACCGAGATTCTGCTTCTGGAAGTGGTAGAACTGCCAGGCGAAGAAGCCGAGCAGCAGCCACGCGAGTCGCCGTTCGCTCAACACCGCGGCCAGCACCGACCAGCCCACGACCAGGCCGAGCGGAACCCAGAGGTAGCGCGCCGAGTGCGCACCCATGTGTGCGCGCACCTGCGGCACCGACAAGAACCACCCGGTCGCGCCGACATGCATCGACGATCCGATGAATTGAGCATC
>JAODNL010000259.1 GCA_025465405.1 Pseudonocardiales bacterium
CGGTCTCGTCAGTCGGTTCGGTCTCGTCGGTCGAGTCGCTCACGCCCGAGGCATCGGTCTGGCCGGACTCGTCCGTCTCGTCGGTGGACTCCCCGGCATCGGAGTCTTCGAGACCCAGCGCGGCGAGGCCACCCTCGCCCTCGCCGGCTTCGGCCGATGCCGCGGCGGCTACCGCGGCAGCCGTCTCGGACTCGCCGGCCGCATCCTCGGCGATCTCGCGGGTGCGACCAGTCGCCGCCTTGGACGGTGCGATCTTGGTACCGCGGGACCGCTCAGCCTCCTTGACGACCGCCGCCGTGGCGGTCAGTGACTCAACGAGCTCGATCACGGCCATCGGCGCGTTGTCGCCCTTGCGCGGGTTGACCTTGACGATGCGGGTGTAGCCGCCCGGACGCTCGGCGAAGTTCGGGCCGATCTCCGCGAACAGCTTGTGCACCACGTCCTTGTCGCGGATCACCGTCATCACCTGCCGGCGCGCGTGCAGGTCGCCGCGCTTGGCGAAGGTGATCAGCCGCTCGGCCAGCGGACGGAGCCGCTTCGCCTTGGCCTCAGTGGTCGTGATGCGGTCGTGCTCGAACAGCGCGGTCGCCAGGTTGGCGAGCATCAACCGCTCGTGCGCGGGACCGCCGCCGAGGCGTGGGCCCCTCGTGGGCGTAGGCATGTCGTGCTCCTAACGATCGTCCGGACCCTGTGGGACCGGACGGACGGACGGGACTAGAGCTGCTCGGTCTCGGCGTAGTCGGTGTCGCCGCCGTCAGTGTCGAAGTCGTCGTCACCGTAGGACTCGACCGAGGACGGCAACTCGAATCCGGGCGGGCTGTCCTTGAGAGCCAGGCCCAGGCCGGCCAGCTTGATCTTGACCTCGTCGATCGATTTCGAGCCGAAGTTGCGGATGTCGAGCAGGTCGGCTTCGCTGCGCCCCACGAGCTCACCCACGGTGTGGATGCCCTCGCGCTTGAGGCAGTTGTACGAGCGGACCGTCAGGTCGAGCTCCTCGATCGGCATCGAGAACGCGGCGATGTCGGCGACCTCGGCCGGCGACGGGCCGACGTCGATACCCTCGGCCTCCTCGTTCAGCTCGCGGAACAGGCCGAAGAGCTCGACGAGCGTGTGCCCGGCGCTGGCGACCGCGTCGCGCGGCGTCATCGAGTTCTTCGTCTCGATGTCGACGACGAGGCGGTCGAAGTCGGTGCGCTGCTCGACACGGGTGGCCTCGACAGCGTAGGTGACCTTGAGGACCGGCGAGTAGATCGAGTCGACCGGGATGCGTCCGATCTCCTGGCCGGGCTGCTTGTTCTGCACCGCGGTGACGTAGCCGCGGCCGCGCTCGACGATCAGCTCGATCTCGAGCCGGCCCTTCTTGTTGATCGTGGCGATCTTCAGGTCGGGGTTGTGCACGGTGACACCGGCCGGCGGCGCGATGTCGGCCGCCGTGACCTCACCGGGGCCCTGCTTGCGCAGGTACATGACCGCGGGCTCGTCGAGCTCGGAGGACACGACGAGGTCCTTGAGGTTGAGGATGATGTCGGTGACGTCTTCCTTGACGCCCTCGACCGTCGTGAACTCGTGCAGCACGCCGTCGATGCGGATGCTGGTGACGGCCGCGCCCGGGATGGAGGACAGCAGGGTGCGGCGGAGGGAGTTGCCGAGCGTGTAGCCGAAGCCGGGCTCGAGGGGCTCGATGACGAAGCGGGACCGGTTGTCGGCGATCGGCTCTTCGCTGAGCGAGGGGCGCTGAGAGATCAGCACAGTGGTGCTCCTTGTGGGTCTGGGACGACCGCTATATGACGTCCGCTGACAGGGTTGAACTAGTTCTTCGAGTAGAGCTCGACGATGAGCTGCTCCTGGACCGGAATCTCGATCTGAGCCCGCTCCGGCAGCTGGTGTACCAGAATGCGCAACCGGGACGGCACGATCTGCAGCCAGGCCGGCACCGGGCGATCGCCCACCGTCTCCCGGGCGATCAGGAACGGCGTCGTCTCGATCGACTTCTGCTTCACGTCGATGATGTCGTGCCGGCTGACCCGGAAGCTGGGCACGTCCACCTTCTGGCCGTTCACCACGAAATGGCCGTGGCTGACCAGCTGGCGCGCGTGCCGCCGCGTGCGGGCCAGGCCCGAGCGGTAGACGACGTTGTCCAGGCGCGACTCGAGGATCTGCAGCAGATTGTCACCCGTCTTGCCGGGGCGACGAACCGCTTCCTCGTAGTAGCGGCGGAACTGCTTCTCCAGAACGCCGTAGCTGTACTTGGCCTTCTGCTTCTCCTGCAGCTGCAGGAGGTACTCGCTCTGTTTGATGCGCGCGCGGCCGTGCTGGCCGGGCGGATACGGGCGACGCTCGAAGGAGGTGTCGCCGCCCACCAGGTCGACGTTGAGCCGACGCGAGATGCGCGTGGCCGGTCCGGTGTAACGAGCCATTGTTCAGATGCCTTTCAGACCCGGCGCCGCTTGGGCGGGCGGCAGCCGTTGTGCGGCTGCGGTGTGACGTCGGAAATGGTGCCGACCTCGAGGCCGGTGGCCTGCAGCGAGCGGATCGCCGTCTCGCGTCCCGATCCCGGGCCCTTGACGAAGACGTCGACCTTCTTCAGGCCGTGCTCCTGCGCCTTGCGCGCGGCGCTCTCGGCGGCCATCTGCGCCGCGAAGGGCGTCGACTTGCGCGAGCCCTTGAAGCCGACGTGGCCGGCGGACGCCCAGCTGATCACGTTGCCCTGCGGATCGGTGATGGACACGATCGTGTTGTTGAACGTGCTCTTGATGTGCGCGTGCCCGTGGGCGACGTTCTTCTTTTCCTTGCGGCGGACCTTCTTGGCGCCGGCCTTTCTCGGCTGTCCAGGCATTACTTCTTCCCTGCCTTCTTCTTGCCGGCGATGGTCTTCTTGGGTCCCTTGCGGGTGCGGGCGTTGGTCTTGGTGCGCTGGCCGTGAACCGGTAGGCCGCGGCGGTGCCGGATGCCTTCGTAGCACCCGATCTCGATCTTGCGACGGATGTCGGCCGCCACCTCGCGGCGGAGGTCGCCCTCGACCTTGAAGTTCGCGTCGATGTAGTCGCGCAGCTTGACGAGCTCGTCGTCGCCGAGGTCACGGGCGCGCAGGTCGGGGTTCACCCCGGTCGCGACCAGCGCCTCTTTGGAACGGGTTCGGCCTACGCCGTTGATGTAGGTAAGCGCGATCTCCATCCGCTTCTCGCGGGGAAGGTCAACGCCGGCAAGACGGGCCATGCGGGCGGTTCTCCTGATTCTGTTCGTCGAAGGTGTTGTGCGCGTCCGTTCCCATCCCGCCCGGGATGAGCTCCGGCCTTCGTCCGGAGGCGGACCACAGTCGCGGCGACAGTGCGCCGCGACGTGGCTGGCTCGCGCTCGTCGGTCGCTCTACTAGCCCTGCCGCTGCTTGTGGCGC
>JAODNL010000345.1 GCA_025465405.1 Pseudonocardiales bacterium
AGCGGGCCGTGACGAGGGGCCGGGTAGTTCGTTGCGGGGCGCTGTCGGGTCACGATGCGCCGGTTGCCTTGGGCTCGTTGGCTAAGAGCGCAGCGACGAGGAGTTGAGTGCCTCGTGCTGTGCCCGATCTGGCAGGCGAGCGGCACAGTTCGAGAATTTACCTATGAAACAAGGGGAAACTTCTTGCGACGTGTCGGGTGTCGGTAGTAGAATCGTACGCATGAGCGAAGCGTGTGAACTGGGCGGCGGGTATCTGCCGACGGTGATGGATGCCGACCTCGATCCGGACGGTGTCGCGGCGTGGGCCGCGCACGTCGCCCCGGGCTCGGCGGTGATCACGCCGCTGGCAGCCGTCGCCGCGCGCCGGCTCTCACCCGCGGGGCGGGTGGACGCCTTGCGGGCGTTGGACAAGCAGATCGGCTGGTTGCAGGCCCAGCAGCACAAGCTGCTCGCGGCGATGGCAGCCGACGCCGGGCCGGGCTCGGTGGACGCGGTGGACAAGCACTGGGTCCGGGAGGAGGTCGCCGCCGCGCTGCGCCTGTCCGGGCCGACCGCGACCGACCGGTTGTGCCTCGCCCAAGCGCTTACCCGCCGACCAGCCACCCTGGCGATGCTCGAGCAGGGTCAGATCAGCAGCCACCATGCCCGCGCACTGGCCGAAGCGGTGAACGCTCTCGACGACCAGGCGGCGGCGCGGGTCGAGGCGCAGGTGCTGGCGCACGCCGAGAACCAGTCACTGGCCACTTTCCGCCGCGCACTCAACCGGGCGGTCCTCGCCGCGGCACCCCACACCGTCGAGCAGCAGCACGAGCAAGCCCTGATCCGGCGCCGAGTCGTCCTCACAACGGTGGGGGACGGGATGAGCGAGTTGTGGGCGTTGCTGCCAGCCGACGGTGCCGCCACCGTCATGACGGCCCTCGACGCACTTGCCGTCCGTACCCAGCCCGGTGATCCGCGGACCGCGGACCAGCGCCGCGCAGATGCACTTGTCCAACTCGCAGTACCCATCCTGCACGGTGATCTTCACGGCGATCAGCGCGACTCTGCTGGGCTGCCTCAGCAGCACGGGATGCGGCCCGCGGTCCAGGTCACCGTCGCCCTGTCCACCCTGCTCGGCCTCGACGAGCAGCCCGGCGAACTCGGCCGGGTCGGTCCGATCCCCGCGGCCCTGGCCCGCCGCATCGCCGCTGACCCCACCGGAACCTGGCGGCGCCTGGTCATCGACGAACGGGGTCGGCTCCTCGACTACGGCACCACCACCTACCGACCGCCCAAAGACCTCACCGACAAGGTCATCGCCCGCGACCGGACCTGCCGCTTCCTCAACTGCAACCGCCCGGCCCGCACCTGCCACATCGACCACTGCACCCCGTTCAGCCACGGCGGACCCACCAGCGAGGCGAACACACACTGTCTCTGTTCTCGACACCACCACCTGAAACACGAAACGCCCTGGACCGTGCGCCAGACCGGCGACGGCGATTCCAACTGGACGTCACCGACCGGCCATCGCTACCTCGAACCGGCCGCCACCTACCCCGTCGACCACACCACCGACTCGCCGATCGGCAGCCGCGAAGGCGACCCCGACCCGCCACCGTTCTGACGATCTGGGCGGGCGTGTCAGATCGGCTGGGGCGTGTCAGATCGGGTGTGTAAGTGACGTGGCCCGACTCTGAGTCCTAGCGACTCGGAAGGAACCACGCGGTGACGGACGCTGAGATCGTGCCCCGCAAGTCTGATGAAGTCTGATGATCGTGAGCCGGCGGACCAACCCCGGGCGCAGTCCGAGGACGTCGAACTGCTCGGCCCGGATGCGCTGCTCTCGCAGGTGACCAAGGCGGTGCTGGAGCGCGCTCTGGGTGAGGAGATGAGCGAGCACCTGGGCTACGAGAAGCACGATCCGGCCGGCCGCGGCTCCGGTAACAGCCGCAACGGCTCGACGGGCAAGCGGCTGTTGACCGAGATCGGCGGCATCGAGCTGGAAATCCAACCGACCGCGACGGTTCGTTCAGCCGCAGATCGTGTGCAAGGGCCAGACCGCCTGGCCAGGTTCAACGGCACCGCCGCTAGATGTGCGGATCGCGCCTTTTGAGATTCCGGGCCATAGTGGCGCTCACGCGGCGCGGAATTGTGAGTAGCGCTCCTCGAGCCGGTCCCTGTCGGGCTGGTCCGCCCGCTTCCGCGGCAGCTGCATCAACGGTGTGGCGTGGTGTTCCTGCAGCCCGTACCGCAGCATCGGCCCGTCGAGTTCGTCCAACAGCCGATGGTGGATCTCGATGACGTAGTCGGGACGGATGCCGAGGATGTTCTGGTCGTACGCCGCGTGGTGGATCTTGCACAGCGCGAGCCCGTTCGGCACAACTGGCAGACCGCGCGGGTCGTTGTCGGGAATGATGTGCGCGGCGTCTAGCAGCTCGCGATGGTGCAGCGCGCACACCGCGCAGCGTGTCTGGTAGGCCAGCATCACCTGGCTGGCGAAGACGGGTTGGTGCAGGCGGCGCTTGGTCTCGGCGATGAGATATCGGCGGAGCGTGTCCTCGACTGGACTGTTCGGCGCGACGGTGAGCTGGTCGGGCGTAAGCGCGAGCACGAATTGATCGAGCGCGGGTTCCTCGCCGACCAGGTAGACGGGAAAGATCGCCTGGAACACGCCCGGTTCGAGCCCGTAGAACCAGATCAACGGCACGCGCTCGCGCATCGCGACTCGAAGGGCTTCGTTCTCCGCAGTGCCGCCCTGGTCGCCGCGCAGCTTGTACCGGTGCAGGCCGTCCGGGCCCTCTTCGTCAGCGTAGGGACGGCCCTGCGCGGTCATGATCGACAACGCGGCGCGCCAGCCGGCCGGCTTGCGGATGCCGCGACCGCGGTCAACCAGCGGGAACCGCTGCCGCGCGACGTGGAAGTCATTGGCCAGCTGCTCGCGCGTCACCGGGACCGTGCCACTCAGCGTCACGTCGTGCAGCCAGAGCAGCGCCGCAGCGCGAACGGACACCTCGTCCAACGCTGCCGTCACGGGACGATCCTGGCCTGCCCGAGGGGGCTGATCAACACGCCGGGCCGACTGGTGTGATTTGACCACGAGAGTGTCCCCGAAGTGCGACGTCGCGCGACCTCGCCCTAGTCGAGTCCTCGACGCAACCGCATCGTGGGTGTCAGCTCGGTGGCTTCCAGCCACGTCGCACGATGACGATCGTCCGCTCGGCCTCGGCTAGGTCCTCGTCCGTCGGGCGGTTGACGTCGCGGCCGCGCAGCGCGCCACTGACGCCGAGCTGCGACGGCCCGGCGCCGACGAGATCGCGTAGCCCTCGCTCGCCGGGTTCGGCCCGCTTGCGCTCGGCCCGGCGCGGGGGCGAAGGGGCGACGACCTCATCCGTGCGCGGGACCGCCGAGGGGGAGTCCGCTCGCTTCGAGCTGCGTCGCCGGCGCCGGCGCTTACCGCTGGATTCGGCTTCGGTCACCGACCCATCCTGCCCCCAGCTGTTTCGAGTGGCGAGATCGCGGTTGTCGGGCCATTGTGTCCCCGGAGTACCGATAGAACCTGTTGCACCCGATGGGGGTCACGCATGCACCGAACGCGCCGCTCGCGCCGGATGACCGTCACGGCGACGCTCGCCGCCGCGGTGTTCACCGCCGCCCTCGTTCCCGCGCTCGGCACCGCGCCGGCG
>JAODNL010000355.1 GCA_025465405.1 Pseudonocardiales bacterium
CAACGCCACCGTCACCGCGCAGGACGTGGACGTCGAGCGCAGCGTGGTCCTCGAAGAGATCGCGATGCGCGACGACGATCCCGCCGATCTCGTGCACGACGAGTTCGCGGCCGCGCTGTTCGGCCAGACCCCGCTGGGCCGCCCGGTCCTCGGGACGGTCGAGTCGATCGGCAACCTCAGCCGCCGGCAGGTTGCGGGCTATTACCGGCGTCGCTACACCCCGGACACGATGGTGGTCTCGGTGGCGGGAAACGTCGACCACGCCGAGGTGCTGCAGCTCGTGCGGCGCGCGTTCGCCGCCCGTCTCGACCCCGCCACGGCGACGCAGCCGCTTCGCGCGCAGCCCTCGCCGGCCCACCGCACGCCGGCGCGCCGCGTCTCCGTGGTGCCCGACGACACCGAGCAGGCCAACATCGTGCTCGGCACCCTCGGGGTGTCCCGCCACGATCCCGCGCGCTTCGCCGTCGGCGTGCTGTCGGCAGCGCTCGGCGGTGGCATGAGCTCACGGCTGTTTCAGCGCATCCGTGAGGAACGGGGCCTCGCGTACTCGGTCTACTCGTTCAGCGGTGGCTACGCCGATGCCGGACACTTCGGTGTCTACGCCGGTTGCCAGCCGGGCAAGGCCGACGAGGTGCTTGCGCTGATGACCGAGGAGCTGGATGCGGTGTCGCGCGGCTCCCTGTCTGATGCCGAGGTCGAACGCGGCAAGGGCCAGATGCGCGGTGGCATCGTCCTCGGCCTCGAGGACTCCGGCTCGCGAATGACCCGCATCGGCAAGAGCGAACTCGTCTACGGCGACATCATGGGCGTCGATGAGCTGCTCGGCCTGATCGACGCTGTGACACCGGCCGACGTCGCCGATATCGCCGCGGAGCTGCTGGGCCGCCCGAGGTGCCTGACCGTCGTCGGGCCGTTCAGCGAGCACGACTTCGACGGCGTGGTGTGAGAGGAATGGCCAACGTGACAGAACCGATCCGGGTGGGCGTGCTGGGCGCGCGTGGCCGCATGGGGGAGCAGGTATGCAAGGCGGTCGATACGGCCCCCGACCTCGACCTGGTCGCCATGGTGGACGCGGGGGACTGGCTGTTCAGCGTCGCCGACGCGGGCGCGCAGGTGCTCGTCGACTTCACCCATCCCGATGTCGTCATGGACAACGTCCGCTTCGCCATCGACCAGGGCATCCACGCAGTCGTGGGAACGACTGGATTCACGCCGGATCGACTGGACACGATTCGCGAATGGCTCACGGACACGCCCGACCTCGGAGTGCTCGTCGCGCCGAACTTCGGCATCGGCGCGGTGTTGTCGATGAAGTTCGCCGAACTCGCCGCGCGGTACTACGAGTCCGCTGAGGTCGTCGAGCTGCACCACCCCGACAAGGCCGACGCACCCAGTGGCACTGCTGTCCGCACCGCCGAGCTGATCGCCTCGGCCCGCGCCGCCGCGGGCCTGCACCCGGTACCCGACGCGACGACACAGCAGCGTCCGGGCTCGCGGGGCGCGGACGTCGACGGCATCCGGGTGCATGCGCTGCGCATCGCCGGCATGGTCGCCCACCAGGAGGTCGTCTTCGGAACCGAGGGTGAGACGCTGAGCATCCGGCACGACTCTCTGCACCGGTCGTCGTTCATGCCTGGCGTGCTGCTCGCGGTGCGGAGCATCGGGTCGCGCCCGGGCCTGACCGTCGGCCTGGAACCGCTGCTCGATCTGTGACCGCGAAGCGGGTCGTCGCACTGCTGCTGGTGGCGCTCGCCGCGTACTTCGGGCTGATCGGCTACCGCGGCATCTACCTGCTGGGCCAGCATTCGGTGGCGCTGAAGGTGTTCGGTGCGGCCGTGCTGGCGCTGCCGCTCGTCGGGATCTGGGTGGTCGTGGCTGAGTTGCGCTTCGGCCGCGACACCGAGCAGCTCGCGCACCGCCTGGCGGGTGAGGACGCGGGTGAGGACGCGGGTGAGGACGCGGGTGAGGACGCGGACCCGGACCCTCAGCTGCCACGCACGCCGTCCGGACGCGTCGACCGCGCCGCCGCCGACGCGTTGTTCGCCGAGCGGCGGGTGGCGGTGGAGGCCGATCCGGGCAACTGGCGCGGCTGGTACCGGCTCGCGGTGGCCTACGACCTGGCCGGCGACCGCAAGCGGGCCCGGGCCGCGATGCGCACCGCGATCGAGCGCGCCGGGCAGTAGCGGCATCCCGATCTTGTGCGGACCTGCCGAGTCCTGTCGGCGTGTCTACACAACATCGGTCGGCTCAGTCGCGGCCGACGTGGGTGTCGAGCCAGGCGATCAACGGAGTGAGTGAGCGCCACGCCCTGACGACCTCGGTCTGCGCTCGCTTCGTCGACAGCCATGCCGGGCAGCCGTACTCACGGTGCCCCGTCAGGGATTTGTAGCGCAGTAGCTCGGCGCGCGGATGATCCTTCGCGTACCCGGTGGGTACCCGGGTGAGCTGTGCGCCGCCCAGCGTGAACTTCGCTTTGGCCACGGCCGCTACCGCGCGCTCCAGCTCGGCACCGGCCACGTCGTCGGCTACGGCGCGGCGCAGCCGCTCGATCTGCGTCGGTGAGGTGTCCCAGTAGCCGCCGGCGACGAACAGACCGGCTGCTGAGACGTGCAGGTACACCGAGGTCTCGCCGAACCAGACTCCCTGGTGCGTCTTGTACGGCGTCTTGTCCTTGGCGAAGCGGATGTCGCGGTAAGGACGAAAGAACTTCGGCGCTCCGAACTCGGTCGCGAGCGTGGCTGCGAGCGCCTCGAGCGGCGCGCGAACCGATTCGTCGTAGATGCGCTTGCGCGCCGTCCAGAACGCCTTCGTGTTGTCGGCCTCGAGGTCTTCGTAGAAGTCGAGCGCGGCGACCGGGATGCCCGTGAAACTCACCTCAGCACCCTAACCGCGCCGCGGTTCGTCCCGATCATCAGCCGATTGCGTCGCTGTGACCGCACGATCGCATGATTATCGGAGGCGGACACGGTTACCCCTCCTCCAGTGAGACGTGCAATCGGATCTCGCGCAGCTCGCCGGAGCCGGTGTCCAGTGCGCGGGCCAACCCGTCCTGGGCCCAGCCGGCGGATACGAAGAACTCGCGGGAGGCGGTGTCGCCCTCCGGTAGCCAGATGATCGCGCGAGTCATCGCGTCGGCGCGGGCGTGATCGACAGCGGCCGCGAGCAACCGCGAGCCGTGCCCGCGGCGTCCCCAGCGGGGCTCGACGAGCAGCGGTCCCAACGCCACCGTGGTCTCGGGGCCGGGATCGTCGGGCTGCAGATCGTCGGCGGGGCCGAGCGCGGCGAAGCCCACCAGCCACTGCTGCTCCTGGGCGACGAGCACGTGGTGACGAGGCGAGGGCGGCGCCAAGACGGCCTCGTCCCAGGCCGCCTGCGCGGTGTCGACGGAGAGCAGGTCGAGAACCGGCTGGGGGACGATCGATCCGTACCCGAGCCGCCATGTTTCGAGCTGGATCCTGGCGATCTCACCGACATCGTCCGGGCGCGCCGGGCGCACGCTGACGTCGGCCATGAGTCCCAGACTAGTGACTGGGATTCGGCGGTCCGGCGGCCGTGACAGCGGCCTGCGGCGTGAGGTCGTCGGGTTCGCGCAGAGCGACGGACCACAGGTGGCCGGCGAACACCACGGCGGCGCCGACCACGATCAGCGCGATGCCGGCCGCCGCGGAGTTGTTCGGGATGATCTTGGTGAGGATCACGACGACGCCGAGCCCCACGGCCACGCTCCACGCCCATGTCGTGAACCGGCGGCCGGCGCGCGCGCCGTACCCGCCGAGGACGAGCCCGAGCACGATCAGGACGATGCCGGTGCCGATCTGGTGCAGCTCATTGGCGGCGGCGCCGATGCCGGCGGCCGTGGCGGCGAACCCTGCGACGACGAACGCCACGGCGGCACCGCAACGCCCGGACCGGTCCAGCAGGTAGGCCGCCACGTAGTACGCGAGGCCGAACGTCAGCGACACGGCCGCGACGGCCGCCCAGTCCGGAGCCCGCCCGAACTGGTTGTCGAACGGAGTGAACTGGCTGACGTAGCGGGTCAGCGAGAACGCATCCGGCGCCGCCTTGTCCACCAAGTAGATCCACAAAGTCACCGCGGAGAGACCGAGGTAGAAGGCATGGCCGCGCGCGCCCGCGACGAGCAGGTAGCTGAGGATCCAGACGGCGACGGACACCAGCGCGATCGCGTCCAATGAGAACGGCAGCCCGCCGCCGCTGGCGTCGAAGCTGAGGAAGCCGAGCAGCACCGGCACACCGAGCGCGCTCGCCGCCACCCCGGCGGTGGCCAGCGGCCCGCGCCGGTGGCTCGCCGCAAGCGCATAGCCGACCGCGATGACGGCCAGGGAGAGCGCGATGCCGAGCAGGCGTCGGGAGCCGCCGCCCCTGCCGCCCCCGCCACCACCACCGGCGAGGAAGTCACCGGCCCAGACGACGACTCCGACGACGGTGAGGCCGATGCCCACGCCCGCCAGCGCGATGCCGAGCCGAGGCTCCGGCCGCCTGACCAACCGCTCGCCGATGCGCTCGGCCAGCTGTGGCCGGCGCGGCGGTGGATAGCCGGGCGGCGGGTATCCGGCGGAGCCGGGCGGCGGATAGGCCGGGTAAGGACTGGGGTCCTGCGGGTACCGCGGCTCGTGCGGGTCGCTCATGACCGCAGGCTAGTGACGAGCCGGCCGCGGTTATGTGGCGACACGGTGGCGCGGCGTGGATTCAGCGGTCGTGGGCCGGCGCTGCGTCGACTTCGGCAAACGCGCTGGCCTCGGCGCGCTCGCGGCGTCGGCGGCGCAGGTGCAGCACGAGGTAACTCACCGCGACGAGGCCGATGACGGCGAACGGAGCCCAGGTGAGCGTGTTTCCAACGACGGAGAGCGACGATGAGAACGCATAACCGAGCAGCACGCAGCCCGGTGCCCAGATGAGGCCGCCGATGACGTTCCAGACGATGAACGTCCGGTATTTCATGCCGCTCATGCCGGCCATCGACGGGACGAGCGCACGGAACAGCGCGGTAAGTCGGCCCAGCAGCACGGCCTTGCCGCCATGCCGGTGGATGAAGCCGTCGACGGCCGCCCATCTGTGCTCGCCGACCCAGCGGCCCAGGCGCGACCGGCGCAGGCCCGGGCCGAACTTCTTGCCGAATTCGAAGCCGACCGAATCGCCGGCGACCGCGGAGACGAGCGCGATGGCGATCATCAGCGGCAGGTTGAGAGTGCCCCGCTGGCAGAAGACCCCGGCGACCAGAAGCGCGGTCTCGCCGGGCAGCACCATGCCGACCAAGATGGCGGCTTCGGAGAAGCACAGCGCGCCGGCGATGACGTACAGCCACGCACCGACGGCATTGCCGATCGACTGGATGATGTGCTCGAACACCTACGCATCGTTTCATGGACGCGCTGTGAACCGCTGTCACTGGCTCGCCATAGGGTTCCCGCCATGACATTGCCCACCTGCCGATGACGGTCGCGCCGGAACGGCTGAGCGCCGCCCGGGCCCGGCGCATCGCACTGGCCGCCCAGGGTTTCGCCGATCCCCGTCCGGTCGGCCGGGTGGACGCCCGGCATATCCGGCGGGTGCTCGCGCGGATCGGCATCCTGCAGATCGACTCGGTGAACGTCTTCTCCCGCACGCACTACATGCCCGTCTTCTCACGTATCGGCCCGTATCCGCGGGAAACGCTCGACACGCTGACCGCGCACACCGCCGGACCGGTGCGGCGTGAGCTGTTCGAGTACTGGGCGCACGAAGCGTCACTGATCCCCGTCGAGCTGCAGCCGTACCTGCGGTGGCGCATGCAGCGGGCCCATGCCGACGCCTGGGGCGGCATGCGCCGTATCGCCCGCGACAACCCGGACCTGCTGGCCGAGGTCGTGGCTCTCGTCGCCGACCAGGGCCCGATCCGCGCCGGCGATACCGGCGTGCAACGTCCGGCGCGCAAGCCCGGTGAGATGTGGAACTGGCACGACGGCAAGATCGCGCTGGAATACCTGTTCTGGTCGGGACAGGTCTCCGCGGCTCGACGGGTCAACTTCGAGCGGCTCTACGACCTCACCGAGCGGGTCATTCCGGCCGAGGTGCTGGCCGTTCCCACGCCGACGGTCGAGGACGCTCAGCGCCATCTCGTCCGGATGTCGGCGCGGGCGCTCGGGGTTGCCACCGAGCCCGATCTCGGCGACTACTTCCGGTTGCCGCGCGCCGAGTCGAAGGCGCGGGTCGCCGAGCTGGTCGAGCTCGGCGAACTGCGGCCGGTTTCGGTCGACGGGTGGCGCGCGCCGGCCTACCTCTGGCCCGCCGCGCGGATTCCGCGCCGCATCACCGCCCGCGCACTGCTGTCACCGTTCGACTCCCTGATCTGGTTCCGCGAGCGCACCGAGCGGATGTTCGGGTTCCGCTACCGCATCGAGATCTACACGCCGGCGGCCAAGCGGATCTACGGCTACTACGTGCTTCCGTTCCTCCTGGGCGACGCGCTCGTTGCACGGGTCGATCTCAAGTCCGATCGCCAGGCAGGTGTCCTGCGGGTGCAGGGCGCGTACCTCGAGGACGGACAGGATCCGTACTACGTCGCGTCGGAGTTGGCCGAGGAACTGGCCATCACGGCACGGTGGCTCGGACTCGACGGTGTCGTGGTCGCTCCCCGCGGGGACCTCGCGCCCGACCTGGCCAAGGCCGCCGCCGGCTAGCACTCAGGCGGGCCGGACCAGACGGACGTCACCGCTTCCCGTGCGTGCGCGAACGGTGATCGGGCGGCCCTTGCCCCGCGGCGCGTCCTCGACCGGCACGTCGGATTCCACCCGGCCGGAGCCGGTTGTGACGTCAAGGCGCACCGTCGTGCCGGCGGGCAGTCCGATCGTCATTGCGCCAGATCCGCTGGCCAGGTCGACGTCGCCGTAGACCGCGCCGAGGCTCGCGGTTCCGGAACCGGCCCGGCTGCGCACCGCTCCGTGCACCGCCGAGACGGTCAGGTCACCGGTGCCGCATCCGCACGACAGTGCCCCACCGATCTCACCGAAGTGCACGTTGCCGGCGCCGGATCGCGCCTCGACCGAGCCGGTCACGCGGGCCACGTGTGCGGTGCCGTTTCCGTAGCGCAGCCGAAGATCACCGTCGACGTGCTCGATGCCGATCGTCGATGACCCGGACGCGACATCCGCGTTGCCACTGCGGCCGGTGATGCTGATGTCCGCAGTGAAGGTGCTGATCTTCATGGCCGTGCCGCTCGGGACGATGACGGTGGCGTCGAGGGCGTCACGGTCGCGCCGACCGCCGAGCAACGCGAGGTCGAAGACGCCGCCCTGCCGTGGCGTCGCGACCGCGAGAGTGCGTCCGCGCAGCTCGACAGCGGTGCGCTGGACGATGTCGGAGTCTGTACTGCGCGCGACGAGCGTGATGGTTGCTTCGGTGATGTCGTCTTTCGCCGTAACCGTGAACGAGCCGTGCCCGATGCGGCCGATCAAGTTGATCGGTCCGGTGAGCGGGATGGTCTTGGTGGTCATTTTTTGTCGTCCTATCCGTTTATCCAGCCGGTGACTCGATGGGTGTTGTGTCCGCGGCGGCCGGCGTCAGCCCATGGCGGCCGGTCGCCGCCGCGGGTCAGGGCGCTACTGGCCGCCCGTACCAGCCAGGTGTTGACCGAGACGCCCTCGCGCGCCGCCGCCTCCTCGACGTCGGCCTTGAGGGCTTCGGTCAGCCGCAGCGTGATCCGGGCGCTGGCGTCCCCCTCGTCCGCGCGGGGGACGGCCGGCTCGGGTGCGGCGCCGACGACGTCGATCCGCACGGTGTCGCCGTCCAGCCGTACCGCGACGGTCGGCGACGACGGCGCGTCGAGCAGCGCCGCGGTGATCTCGTCCGCGGCGGCCGCGAGTGCGGCCATCACGGCCAGGCGGACCGACGGCGCGGCGGCGGCGGCGATCGTCGAGGCGATCTGTTGGGTGCGCTCGTCGCCGAGAGCGGCGGCGGCGCTCAACTGCTCCTGAACCTGGCGGACGTAGTGGTCGATATGCATGATGTCATCATGACATCAGTTTGATGCCATCGCAACGTCTATTTGGCATCGCGTTGGCACCCGGGGTCGCGGTCGGCTGCCACCGATCCGTGTGGCGCGCCGGACTCGTCGCTCCCGACGGATACGCTGGCGCCACGAACCGACCGCGCCGCCCAGGAGTGCCCCGTGCCTGAGATCGTCCCGTTGAAGGTCCAGGCGATCGCCTGGACGCATTTCGAGCCGCCGGCCGACGTGCCGTGGGAGACCGATGCCGACGGCGGCGAGGCGCTCGCCGAGTTCGCCGGCCGGGCCTGCTATCAGTCGTGGAAGAAGCCCAACCCCGCGACCGCTACCAACGCCGGGTATCTGCGGCACATCCTCGAGGTCGGTCACCTGTCCGTCCTCGAGCACGGCTCGGTGACGTTCTACCTGTCCGGCATCTCGCGCTCGCTCACCCACGAGCTGATCCGGCACCGCCACTTCAGCTACTCGCAGCTGTCGCAGCGCTACGTGCCCGAGCGCGACGCCGCGATGGTCGAGCCGGACGTCATTGCCGAGGACCCGGAGCTGCACGCGAAGTTCCTCGCGGCCAGCGACGCCGCCGTCAGCGCGTACACCGAGCTGCTCGAGGGCCTGGAGAAGAAGTTCGCCGATGTCGAGCAGGCGACGCTGCGGCGCAAGCAGGCACGGCAGGCGGCGCGGGCGCTGCTGCCGAACGCCACGGAGACGCGCATCGTCGTCACTGGCAACTACCGGGCGTGGCGGCACTTCGTGGCCATGCGAGCGTCGGAGCATGCCGACGTCGAGATCCGGGCGCTGGCGATTGCGTGCCTGCGGGAGCTCAAGCGCGTCGCGGGCAATGCGTTCGCAGACTTCGAGATCACCACGCTGCCGGATGGCACCGAGGTGGCGTCGAGCCCGATGGTCAGCGAGGGCTGACCAGCCCGCCGCTTGACCTGAAGTTCGGTTGAACTTCTAGCGTGTCGCGATATGCACGCGATCCGGCAGTACGAGTTCGGGCCGCCCGAGACGTTGCGCTACGAGCGGATCGACGACCCAGTGCCGGGCTCGGGCGAGGTCCGTATCGCGGTCGAGGTCAGCGGGGTCCACTTCGTCGACACGATGATCCGCCGGGGCGTCGACGGCGGCCCGTTCCCGTTGCCGACGCTGCCGATGGTGCCCGGTCGCGAAGTGGCCGGTGTCGTCGACGACGTCGGTCCGGGCGCCGACCCGAACCTGGTGGGCCGGCCGGTTGCCGCGCATCTCGGGCCGGCCAGCGGCGGTTATGCCGAACGCGCCCTGGCGGCGGCGGACTCGCTGCTTGCGGTGCCCGACTCGCTCGACACGGCCACGGCACTGGCCATGATCGGGACGGGCCGCACCGCGGTCGGCATCCTCGACATCGCGGCGCTGACCCCCGACGACGTGGTGGTCGTCACCGCCGCGGCCGGCGGCCTGGGCAGCCTGTCCGTGCAGGCGGCGGCGCGAGCCGGCGCCGAGGTGATCGGCCTGGCCGGTGGCCAGGCGAAGGTGCGCCTGGTCCGCCGGCTCGGCGCGAGCGCCGCGATCGACTACCTTCGCTCCGACTGGCCCGCCCAGACGCGCACCGCGCTTGCCGGCCGAGCGGTCACCGTCGTGCTGGACGGCGTGGGCGGCGACGCCGGCCGGGCCGCGGCCGGTCTGCTGGGCAGCGGCGGGCGGTTGGTCCTGTTCGGCCGATCCTCGGGGGCGCAGGCACCCCTGGACGAGCACGAGCTGGCCGCCCGCGGCGTCAGCGTGAGCTGGGGGATCGGGCCCCAGGTGGCCCAGCGGCCGGGCGGGCTGCGGGGACTGCAGGAGCGAGCGCTGGCGACAGCGGCCGCTGGGCAGTGGACGCCGCTGATCCAGTCGTTCCCGCTGGCCGAGGCCGCGCGGGCGCATGCCGCACTTGAAGGCCGCGGGACGACGGGCAAGGTCGTGCTGGTGCCTTGACATCTATGGGATCGCGCGGCGCGGACGCTGCTGGCGGTACTTTTGGAGGATGCCTGCCGACCGCCGTCCGTTCGGGCGCCTGCTGACCGCGATGGTGACGCCGTTCGGGATCAGCGGCGAACTCGACCTGGACCAGGCGGCCGCACTCGCCGGCTACCTGATCGACGAGCAGGGCAATGACGGGCTCGTGATCAACGGCACGACCGGCGAGTCACCGACGACCACGGATGCCGAGAAGGCCGAACTCGTCAGGGCGGTCAAGGACGCGGTCGGCGATCGGGCCCACGTCGTCGCCGGCGTCGGCACGTTCGACACGGTGCACACCATCCACCTGGCCGAGCAGGCCGCGAAGGCGGGGGCGGACGCACTGCTCGTCGTGACGCCGTACTACTCCAAGCCGCCGCAGACCGGCGTGCTGGCGCACTTCCGGGCCGTTGCCGACGCGACGGAGTTGCCGGTGATGCTCTACGACATCCCCGGCCGTAGCGGCATCCCGATCCAGACCGACACCCTGATCTCGCTCGCCGAGCACGACCGGATCGTCGCCGTGAAGGACGCGAAGGGTGATCTTGCCGGCAGCTCGCGGGTGCTCGCCGAGACCGAACTGGCGTTCTACAGCGGCGACGACGCGATCACGCTGCCGCTGCTGGCGATCGGCGGATCGGGCGTGGTCGGGACGTCGACGCATTTCTCCGGGCGCGCCACGCGGGCGATGATCGAGGCGTTCGAGCGGGGCGACGTCGCCGAAGCTACGCGCCTGCACCGGCAGCTCCTGCCGATCTACACCGGCATCTTCCGCACCCAGGGCACCATCCTCGTCAAGGCCGGCCTGCGGCTGCGCGGCCTGGACGTCGGCCCGGTGCGGTTACCGCTGGTCGACGCCACGGATCACGAGATCAGCCATCTGCGCGAGGATCTGGCCGCCGCCGGTCTCTAGGCAACGCGCACCCGCGCCGGGCGGCGACACCGTGGCCGACCTCCCGAGTAACGGTCGAGTCCAGCGTTAGGGTTGATCGGTGGCAGGAGCATCCGGAACCCGTACCCGTCCGCCCGCCCGCAAGGCGCCCACCAAGGGCGCGCGCGGGCGCTCGCGGAGCCGCTCGCACGCAGCGCCGCTGGTTGCGCTCGGCCGAGCGGTCGCGGCCGTCTGGCACGCACTCGCCCGGATGGTCGGCGGTACGGCGCGCGCGGCGGGACGTAATGCCGCGACGGCGCGCGAGCTGGAGCCCGAGCACCGGCGCGACGGTGCCGCGCTCGGTGTGCTGGCCTTCGGGCTGATCACGGCGATGGCCGTGTGGTTCCACGCCGCCGGACCGGTCGGGCGGGTGATCACCGCAATCTGCCGCGGGGTGACCGGCAACGGCGCCCTGGTGCTGCCACTGCTGCTCGTCGGCATCGGCGCCCACATGCTGCGCCAGGTGGCCCAGCCGGAGACTCGCGGCCGGGTCGTGGTCGGGTCCGCCGCGCTGACGGTGTCGGTTCTCGGCATGTTCGATCTGTGGGCCGGTTCGCCCCGCACCGCGCACGAATGGGCGCACGCCGGTGGCGTGATCGGCCGGGCCGTCGGGGGTCCGCTGTCCAGTGGGCTGTCCGCCGCCATCGCGGTACCGCTGCTGCTGGTGGTCGGCGCCTTCGGTGTCCTGGTCGTGACGTCGACACCCATCAGCGCGCTGGTCGAATATGTCGGCGGGCTCTTCCGGGGCGCGCCGGACACCGTCGACGATGCTCTAGAGGACGCGG
>JAODNL010000369.1 GCA_025465405.1 Pseudonocardiales bacterium
CGACCCCGCCCGGCCGGACTGGGCGGAGCGCGACCGGTTCGTCATGAGCAAGGGGCACGCGGCTATCGGGCTCTACCCGGTGCTCGCGGACCTCGGTTACTTCGATCCGTCCGAGCTGGACACCTACACCCGGCTCGGCAGTCCCTTCGGCGACCACCCGGACATGAAGCGGATACCGGGCGTCGACTTCTCCTCGGGTTCGCTGGGTCATGGGCTGTCGATCGGCGTCGGCATGGCACTGGCGGGACGGATGTCCGGGCTGGACTACCGCTCGTACTGCCTGCTCGGCGACGGCGAGCTCGCCGAGGGCCAGATCTGGGAGGCCGCCATGTCCGCCGGCCACTTCGGCCTCGGGAACCTCGTCGCGATCGTCGACGCCAACCAGCTCGGCATCGACGGGTTCGTCCGCGACGTCATGGCCGCGGAGCCGATCGACGCGCGCTTCGCCGCGTTCGGCTGGCGAACCCAGCGCGTCGACGGCCACGACATCGGGGCCCTGCTCGACCTGTTCGCCTCCCTCCCGGCCGACCCACACGGGCCACCGCAGCTGATCGTCGCGGACACCGTGAAGGGCCGCGGGAGCGCGCGCATGGAGCTGAGCCCGGACTGGCACGTCGGCAACCTCGTCGGGGCGGACTACGACGACGTCATGGCCGAGCTCGAGACCGGGCTCGGCCGACGGGAGGCGAAGTGAGCGCGAATACGCAGGACCAGTCCGAGATCTTCAACGGCACCGCGAACGTCGGGCTGCGGGACTCCCGGTCCGTCGACGGCACGGACACCCGGGCGATCGCGGCGTTCGTCCTCGGTGAGGAGCTCGCCGACATCGCCGAGCACGATCCGCGCGTCGTCGTGCTCACCGCGGACCTCGGCCGCTCCAACCGGGCCACGGACTTCGGGGCCCGGCACCCGGACCGGTTCGTCAACGTCGGCATCGCCGAGAAGAACATGATCACGATGGCAGCCGGCATGGCGTCATGCGGGTACGTGCCGTTCGCGGCCACCTTCGGCTCCTTCGCCGCGCTGCTGGGCGCCGAACAGATCCGCACCGACTGCGCGTACCCGAACCTTCCGGTCCGCGTCGTCGGCCACCACTCCGGTATGTCCATGGGCTTCTACGGCACCAGCCACCACAGCCTCGAGGACATCGGGATGATGCGCTGCATCGCCGACCTCACGGTCGTGTGCGCCACGGACGCCAACCACCTGCGCGCGCTGCTGCGCGCCTCCATGGACCACCCGGGTGCCATGTATATCCGGCTCGGCCGCGGGCGGGACCCACAGGTCTACAACGAGGTGCCGGACATCGAGATCGGCCGGGCCGAGACGGTCCGCGACGGTACCGAGCTGACGATCATCGCGACCGGTTCCGAGGTCCACCCGGCGCTCGACGCCGCCGAGCGCCTCGCGATCGACGGGATCTCGACCCGCGTCGTCGACATGTTCACCGTCTCGCCGATCGACCGCGCCACCGTCCTCGACGCCGCACGCACGACCGGGGCGATCCTCACAGTCGAGGAGGGCAACCTGACCAACGGGCTCGGCACCGCGGTGGCGGAGTGCCTGTTCGAGGCCGGGGAGCGTGTCCCGTTCCGCCGCCACGGCGTACCTGACGAGCACGTGCCCGTCGGCCCGCCCGCCGCGCTCTACGCCCACTACCGGCTCGACGGGCCGGGCGTCGCCGACGTCGCACGCGAGCTGCTCACCAGCAAGGGGAACGCCGCATGACCACTGTCCAGCCCACCCTCGGCGAGCGCGAGCTCGCGCTGCGCGACCGGGCCCGCCAGGTCATCCCCGGCGGGATGTACGGGCACATGGCCGTCCAGGCCTTCAGCACAGCCCACCCGCAGTTCATGGTCTCGGGCGAGGGATGCCGGGTCACCGACGCGGACGGCCGCGAGTACCTCGACCTGATGTGCGGATGGGGCCCCGTCGTCCTCGGGCACCGGCACCCGGGCGTCACCGCCGCCGTGGTCGACCAGCTCGGCCGCGGCGACTGCCTCGACGGGACCAGCCCGGTGACCGTCGAGTTCGCCGAGCTGCTCGTCGACACGATCCCGTCCGCGGACTGGGCGATGTTCGTCAAGAACGGCACGGACGCGACGACGACCTGCGTCACTACCGCCCGCGCAGCCACCGGGAAGCGGAAGGTCCTGGTCGCGAACGGCGCCTACCACGGCGCGGTGCCGTGGTGCTCGCTGCGCGGCGCCGGCGTCACCGACGAGGACCAGGCGCACCTCGTGCACTACGAGTACAACGACCTGGCCTCGGCGCAGACCGCGGCGGCCGAGGCAGGCGACGACCTGGCCGCGATCATCGTGTGCCCGATGCGCCATGATATCCGCCGCGAGCAGGAACTGGTCGATCCCGCGTTCGCCCGGGGCCTGCGGGCGCTCGCCGACCGCACGGGCGCCGTCCTGATCCTCGACGACGTCCGCTGCGGCTTCCGGCTCGACCTCGGCGGCAGCTGGGAGCCCCTCGGGGTGCGGCCCGACCTATCCGCGTGGTCGAAGGCGATCGCGAACGGGCAGGCGCTCGGCGCGGTCACCGGCATCGACGCGCTGCGCGAAGCGGCCCGCTCTATCTACGTGACCGGCTCGTTCTGGTACGCCGCCGTCCCACTGGCCGCGGGTCTGGCGACCCTGACCGAGCTGCGGCGAGGCGTCGCGCTGCCGTCGATGGCACGCGCCGGAACCCGGCTGCGCGAGGGACTCGCAGCCCAAGCGCTCGCCCACGGCATCGAGATCCGCCAGACCGGACCTGTACAGATGCCGATGCTCTCCTTCGTCGGCGACACCGGCCACCGGCTGGTCAC
>JAODNL010000411.1 GCA_025465405.1 Pseudonocardiales bacterium
CCGGGCCTTCTTGCCGTTCACGCCGCCGACGCGCTACGGCGCGCCGACGTCGTCGTTACCGATGCCGCCGTGCCGGCGGCCGTCACCGCCTTGACGTCGGGCGAGGTTCGCCCGGCCGAGGCCACACCGGCCGACACCGCCAAGGCGCTGCTCGCCGAGGCACGCGCCGGCCACTCGGTAGTGCGGCTGGTGGCGGGCGACCCGCTGGCCGACGACACCGCGGTCAAGGAGGCACTGGCCGTCGCGAAGACGGTCGTGCCCTTCGAGGTCGTTCCTGGTGTCCCGGTCGGGTCCGGCACGGCGGCCTACGCAGGTGTGCCGGTCGGTTCGGTGCGCACCGAGGCCGACCTGCGGGGCGCCGAGGGCACCGACTTCGACGCGCTCGCCCACGCGGCGGGCACCCTCGTGCTGACCGTTCCCGCTGCGGACGTGGCACGGCTCGGCGAGCAGCTGGTCGCCAACGGCTTGAAGCCGGACACGCCGATCACCGTCAGCTGCGACGGCACCGGCACGGGGCAGCAGACCGTCACCGGGACGCTGGGTGAGCTCGAACTGGCCGCGGTCGGCTTCACCGGCACCCTGGTGGTGACCGTCGGCAAGGCGGCCGCGCAGCGCGACCGGCTGGCGTGGTGGGAATCGCGCCCGCTCTACGGATGGAAGGTGCTCGTCCCGAGGACGAAGGACCAGGCCGGCGCGATGAGCGACCGGCTGCGGTCCTACGGCGCGGTGCCGGTCGAGGTGCCGACGATCGCCGTCGAGCCGCCGCGCACGCCGACGCAGATGGAGCGCGCGCTGAAGGGTCTCGTCACCGGCCGCTACGAGTGGATCGTGTTCACCTCCACCAATGCGGTGCGTGCGGTCCGCGAGAAGTTCGAGGAGTACGGCCTGGACGCGCGTGCCTTCGCCGGCGTCAAGATCGCCTGTGTCGGCGAGGCCACGGCCGACGCGGTCCGGTCCTACGGCATCCAGCCCGAGCTCGTACCGTCGGGGGAGCAGTCCTCCGAGGGCCTGCTCGCCGACTTCCCGCCGTACGACGACGTGCTCGACCCGCTCGACCGCGTGCTGCTGCCGCGGGCCGACATCGCCACCGAGACCTTGGCGGCCGGCCTGCGCGAGCGGGGCTGGGAGATCGACGACGTCACCGCGTACCGCACGGTGCGTGCGGCGCCGCCGGCGGCCGAGATCCGCGACGCGATCAAGTCGGGTGGTTTCCAGGCGGTGTGCTTCACGTCGTCGTCCACCGTGCGCAACCTGGTGGGTATCGCCGGCAAGCCGCACGCGCGCACGGTCGTCGCCTGCATCGGGCCGCAGACCGCGGCCACGGCCCGCGAATTCGGCCTGCGCGTCGACGTCCAGCCGGAGACCGCGACGGTGTCGGCTCTCGTCGACGCCGTGGCGGACTACGCCGCGGCGAAGGCCGTCGCGGAGCGCGAGAAGGCGGCGGCCACGGCGGCGAAGAAGGCCGCTCGCTCGGCGTCCCGGCGCGCCACTCACTGATGTCGCTCCCGCAGCTGCCGGCGTTTCCGGCGTCGCGGCCCCGGCGGCTGCGGCGCACACCGGCGCTGCGCCGGCTCGTGTCCGACGTCGCGCTGCGACCGTCCGATCTCGTCCTGCCGATGTTCGTGCGCGAGGGCATCGAGGAGCCGGTGCCGGTGACCTCGATGCCGGGCGTCGTGCAGCACACCCAGGAGTCGCTGGTGAAGGCCGCGGCCCAGGCGGTCGAGGCGGGTGTCGGCGGGTTGATGCTGTTCGGCATCCCGCTGCGCAAGGACGCGCGCGGCTCGGGCGCCGACGACCCGTCCGGCGTCCTCAACGTGGCGCTGCGCCGGCTGTCGGCCGAGCTCGGCGACGCGACGGTGCTCATGTCGGACCTGTGCCTGGACGAGTTCACCGACCACGGCCACTGCGGCGTGCTCGCCGACGACGGCAGCGTGGACAACGACGCGACGCTGCACCGGTACGCGTCGATGGGTCTGGCACAGGCCGAGGCGGGCGCGCACCTACTCGGTACCAGCGGCATGATGGACGGCCAGGTCGGCGCCGTCCGGGCGGCGCTGGACGCAGCCGGACACCTCGACACCGGGATCCTCGGCTACGCGCCCAAGTACGCGTCCGGCTTCTACGGACCGTTCCGTGAGGCCGTCAACTCCACGCTGGTCGGCGACCGCAAGTCCTACCAGCAGGACCCCACGCGCACCGTGCAGGAGGCGCTCGCCGAGGTCGCACTCGACATCGCCGAGGGCGCGGACATCGTGATGGTGAAGCCGGCCCTGCCCTATCTCGACATCCTGCGCGCGGTGGCCGACGCGTCGCCGGTTCCGGTTGCCGCGTACCAGATCAGCGGCGAGTACGCGATGGTGGAGGCAGCCGCAGAGCGTGGGTGGCTGGACCGGGAGCGGATCATCCTGGAGACGCTCACCTCGATCAAGCGGGCCGGCGCCTCGATGATCCTGACCTACTGGGCCGTCGAAGTGGCCGGCCTGACTCGATGAACGCATCGGCCGGTGATCCGTCGCCGGTCGCGTACTACGAGCCGGCACGCAGCTATACCACTGCGATCGCGCTGTTTGCCCTGCTGGCGTTGGGATTCGTCATCGACCTAGCCCTCGGCGGTGGCCTCGTCCATGTCTGGGCCTGGCTGCTGGCAATCGTGGTCGTCGTCGGCCTGGACCTGCTCGCGATCCGTACCGCACGGTCGATTCGCTCGGTGACGGTCACCAGTACCGAGCTGCGCGTCGGCGATCACTCAGTGCCGCGGGCGTCGATCATCGGCTTCGAAGGCGACATCGATCCGACGCTGCCGGTGCTCGGCCAGATCCTGCGCGAGGGGCTGCCGCGAGGCACGCCTGGCCTCGCCGTGCACCTCGTCGACGGCGGCCGGATCGTCGTCCCGACCCGGCGGCCCGACCGCCTCACGCAGGCGCTGCAGCTCTCGCTGCACGTTCCCGATATCCGGCCGGCCGACGAGGACGAACTGCCGTTGCTGCCGGACATCGACCGTCGCGCCGAGTCGCTGTTTCGCGTGTCCGGCATCGCGCTCCCGGAGATCCCGTTCCCGGAGGACGAGCTGCGGGCCGCGAAGGCGATCTTCGTCGCCGGCCGGCCGGCGGTGGGCTTCGTTCGCATCGACGAGATCGACGGACTAGCGCACATCCAGGAGCTGGCCGTACTGCCGGGCCGCATGCGGCAGGGCCTCGGCAGCGCGCTGCTCGAAGCGGCGTGCGCGTGGGCAGGCGCACACGGCTACCCGGCGGTCACGTTGACGGCCTTCGCCGACGTCGTGTGGAACGCGCCGTTCTATGCCGCCCGCGGGTTCGTGCCGGTCGAGGACGTCACGCCGGAACTGGCCGAGCTGCGCGACTGGGAACGGGCGATGGGGCTGGACGCGCTAGGGCGCCGCGTCGTCATGCGCCGCGAGCTCGCGACGCCGTAGGCGAGCCTCGAGCGACGGTTCTTGCCACGTGCCCTGAACCGGTCAGCGGGCCCTGACACACTGGCTGGGTGTCTGATGCACCGCGGTCCGCCGAACTGTTCGCCCGTGCCCAGCGCGTCATCCCGGGAGGCGTGAACTCGCCGGTCCGCGCCTTCCGTGCCGTCGGCGGGACGCCCAGGTTCATGGTGAGTGGTTCCGGTGCCTACCTCACCGATGCCGACGGCCGGACCTACGTCGATCTCGTGTCGTCGTGGGGGCCGATGATCCTGGGACACGCGCATCCGGCGGTCGTTTCGGCCGTCCAGGCCGCGGCGTCGTCGGGTCTGTCGTTCGGCACGCCGACGCTCGGCGAGATCGAGCTGGCCGAGGAGATCCTGGCGCGCGTGAACGCGGCGGCGCCACCCGGCCGGCGCGCACTGCAGCAGGTGCGGTTGGTCAACTCGGGCACCGAGGCGACGATGTCCGCGATCCGGCTCGCGCGTGGCGCGACCGGCCGGCATCGAATCGTGAAGTTCGCCGGTTGCTATCACGGCCACGTCGACGCGCTGCTGGCGGCGGCGGGTTCCGGCGTCGTGACGTTCGGCCTGCCGGACACGCCGGGAGTGACAGGCGCGCAGACCGCCGAGACGATCGTCCTGCCGTACAACGATCTCGCCGCGGTCGAGGCGTGCTTCGCGGAGTTCGGCAGTGACATCGCATGCGTGATCACCGAGGCCGCCGCCGGCAACATGGGCGCCATCGCTCCGGTGGACGGTTTCAACGCCGGGCTGCGTGAGATCACGTCCCGTCATGGCGCGTTGCTGATCATGGACGAGGTGATGACCGGTTTCCGCGTCTCGTCGGCCGGCTGGTACGGCCTCGATCCGGTCGACGCCGACCTGTTCACGTTCGGCAAGGTGATGAGCGGGGGTCTGCCGGCGGCCGCCTTCGGTGGCCGCGCAGAGGTGATGGCGTTCCTCGCGCCGGCCGGCCCCGTCTATCAGGCCGGCACGCTGTCCGGGAACCCCGTCGCGGTGGCGGCGGGGCTGGCCTCACTGCGGGCGGCGGAGCCCGCGGTGTACGCCGCGCTCGACCTGCACGCGGCGACAATCGGCCGGCTGGCCGCCGAGGCGCTGTCGGCCGCGGGCGTCGCGCATCAGGTGCAGTACGCCGGCAACCTGGTCTCGATCATCTTCGCGCAGGCGCAGGTGCGCGATTTTGCCGGTGCCCAGATGGCGGAGACGTTCCGCTACAAGCCGTTCTTCCACGCGATGCTGGACGCCGGCGTCTACCTTCCACCGAGCGCGTTCGAGGCATGGTTCGTCAACGCGGCGATGGACGACGCAGCGATCGAACGCATCGCGAGCGCCCTGCCCGTCGCGGCCAAGGCGGCCGCGGCGGCCAGCGGGGTTTGACAGGATGACAGACGTGACGGTGGTCCATCTGGTGCGGCACGGCGAGGTGTTCAACCCCGACGGCGTGCTGTACGGGAGGCTGCCGGGCTACCACCTGTCCGACCTCGGCATCGCGCAGGCGAAGCTCGCCGCCGAGTTTCTCGCGCAGCGCGACGTCGCCCACCTCGCCTCGTCACCCCTGGAACGTGCGCTGCAGACCGCGCAGCCGCTGGCCGACGCGCTCGGCCTGGACGTCGAGATCGACGTAGGCCTGGTCGAGGCGGCCAATGAGCTCGAGGGCCGGAAGGTGGCAGGGGGCAAGGGACTGTTCACCGACCCGGGTAACTGGAAGTACTTCCGAAACCCGGTCCGCCCGTCGTGGGGCGAGCCGTACGCGCAGATCGCCGAGCGCGTCCTGGCCGCCGCCCGCGACGCCCGCGACCGCGCCGAGGCGGCCGGCCCCGGTAAGGAGGCGGTCTGCGTCAGCCACCAGCTGCCGATCGTCTGCGCCCGTCGCGCGGCGGAGGGCCGCCGGCTGTTCCATGACCCGCGCAAGCGGCAGTGCAGCCTCGGTTCGATCACGTCGTTGACGTTCGCCGGCGAGGACATCGTGCGCATCGACTACACCGAGCCGGCCGCGACGCTGCCACCGGGGCATGGCGCCGGCGCATAGCGGGTAGCGAGGCGGCCCACAGGAACCTGAGCCGGCTGCGGGTGCCGCCAGGGGGTACCGCACACTGGACGGCGATGAATCTCCGACGATGGCCGCCGCCGTTGCTTGCCGTTGCCGTTGCCGTGCTGCTGCTCGCCGGCTGCGCGGGCAAGAACGCCGTCGACCAGAGCTCGGGGCAGTTCCGGTTCGTCAGCGGGACGAGTCTCGGCAAGACCTACCCGGTCGCTGACCGCAAGAAGGCCGGCGACTTCACGGGAACGCTGCTCAACGGTGGTTCGCTGACGCTCTCGCAGGACGCTGGGAAGGTCGTCGTCGTCAACTTCTGGGCATCGTGGTGTGGCCCCTGCTTGACCGAGACTCCGCAGCTGGACTCCGTCTACCGCTCCAACAAGAGCAAGGGAGTTTCGTTCGTCGGCGTCGACACCAAGGACAACCGCGATCCCGCGTCGTCCTTCGTCAAGCAGAACGACATCACCTTTCCCATCGTCTTCGACGAGAAGGGTGAGGCGGCACTGCGACTCGGCAAGATCCCCGCCCTGGGTCTGCCGTTCACGGTGCTGATCGACAAGCACCAGCGGGTCGCGGCGGTGTACCTGAGCAAGCTGACGGCGAAGGATCTGCAGCCGGCGTTGAACACTCTGCTCGCGGAGTCGTAGGTGATGCTCGCCAGCGGGTTCGAGCACACCGTCACCGACGGGCCGCTGCTCGTCGCGGCCGGGGTGGCTGCGCTCGTCGGGTTGATCGGCTTCCTGTCGCCGTGCGTGCTGCCGCTCGTCCCCGGCTATCTCTCCTACGTCGCCGGGCTCTCCGGCACCGCGGTCGAGCAGCGGCACGCGCAGCGCCGCATGGTGTCCGGCGCGGTGCTGTTCGTACTGGGCTTCACCGCGATCTTCGTCGCGGAAGGTGTGCTGTTCGGCAGCCTCGGCGCCGCGATCCGCGACAACGCCGTCACGATCGAGCGCGGGCTCGGTGTGGTCACGATCATCATGGGCGTCGTCTTCCTCGGCGGAATCGGTTTTCTGCAAAGGGAATTGCGCATCCAGCGGTTGCCCCGCGCCGGGCTGCTGGGGGCGCCGCTACTGGGTGCGGCATTCGGGCTCGCGTGGGCGCCGTGCCTCACACCGACGTTCAGCGCGGTGTACAGCCTGGCGTTCCAGCAGGCGACGGCGGGCCGCGGCGCGTTCCTCATGGTCTGCTACTGCCTTGGCCTCGGTGTGCCGTTCGTGCTGGTGGC
>JAODNL010000461.1 GCA_025465405.1 Pseudonocardiales bacterium
CAGAACTTCCTCGATTGCATTGGCAATCAGGTCAGGCTCTGCGCACAACAGCGCACGCTGCTCGGGATAGATGGCCAGATGCGCGATGAGCTCCGAGAGTAGCGATCGACTGGTATCCGCTCCGGCCGAGATGAGCAACTGCGCGAACCCGACGCGATTGGATTGACTGAGTTGATCGTTGTCCAAGTGGTCGTTCAGCAATGACGTGAGGAAGTCGTCGGCGGGGCATGCTCGCTTGCTTTCGAATATTTCGCCGATGAAGTCGTTGAGGCTGCCAAACGCGGCCATGGTGTGTTCAAGCTCGGCCGCAGTCAGGTCACGCCCGACGAGGTCCTCGGTTGCATCCGTCCATACCCGGACACGTTCGAAGAACTCCTCGTCGTCATCTGGAATGCCAAGGATCGCGGCGATGACCAGCGCAGGCAATCGGGTCGCGACGGTCTGCGCCCAGTCCACCGTTTCGCCGGGGACGATGCCGTCGAGGAGTTGATCGCAGTAGGCCTCGATACGGGGGGTCAGCCGGGCCAGCGCGGGCGGCGTGAACGGCGGCTGCATGACCCGCCGTAGCTCCGTGTGACGCGGCGGGTCGGTCAAGCCGATGAGGTCGCCGTTGCCGGCAAACAGTTCGCCGAGCGCGCTCGTCTTGTTCACACCGTCGTACAACAGGATGCCGTGCTTCGCGGAGAAGGTCTCCGGATGACGCGACACGAACTGGACATCCTGGTGCCGCGTGAGGATCCACGTATTCAAGGCCTCGTGAAAGTAGGCCGGCGCCTCGGTGCGAAGCCGGTCGTAGATCGGCCATGGATTGATGTAGAAGGCAGGGTCCTCCACGTGCACCAAGTCCGCCAGCGGCTTGTTCGCGTCCGCGTACAGGGCGGCATGGCGGGTGCGCGCAGCAGCGCTGAACGCACTGCCGTCAGCCGTCAGAGTCGGCACGGGTGTCTCGCTTCGTCCTCGATCGACGGGATCACACGACCGCCGGCGAAGCCGTGTACACGGTCGGCGAACTGTCGACGGCAAGGAAGTTCAAGGTCCGCCGCGCGAAGTACCAGCGCCCGTCGATATTGGTGAGTTCGTCGTCGTACAGGCCCAGGACGTGGATACCTCGTTCGGCGTCTCGCCGTCCTGTCTCCTCGATCGTGGTGCGGCCCAGGATGCGTCGTTCATCAGCCTCGACGGCGACGACGGTGCAGACGGTCATCACGACCATGTCGACACTCTTGCGCCTGTGGACAAGGTGGTCTCGGATTGCTGTGCGGCCCTCCTGTCGAATGTTCCAGGGGCTGGGCACACTCCAGACTCCGTCCGGCGCCCAGGTCTGCGCAACGAACTCGAAGTCGGCCCGATTGATCCCGTCCGCGTAGCGGTTGGCCAGGTGCCGGAGTTCGTCCTCTGCGGCTCGAAACGTCAACGCCACGTACTTCACCCTTCGTCCATGAAGCTTCGTCGGACGGACTGTAGCCGTTTGGCTGCACCTATGTCCAGGGACGAAGCAGCGCTACCATCGCCTGCCATGACGTCGGGTAGCAGCGTCCAGCGAGTCATCGATCACCTGGCGAGGGTTCTCGACGCGACAGTCGCTGGTGCGAAGCTGCCGAGCACGCGAGAGATATCTGCCGATCTCGGCGTCGGGCCGGTGACTGTGCAGCGCGCACTCGACCAACTCGTCGCCCGCGGTCGGATTGTGACGCGGCCCGGCGTCGGCTCATTCGCAGCAGTGCGGACTACGACGATTCGATCCGACACCGCATGGCAAGACGTCGCGATGGGACCGAATCGCATCGACGCGGCCGCCCTGACGTCCGCGCTCGACAGCAACTCCCGCGGAATCCTGCAGCTTGGCGCGGGTTACGTCGACGATGCGTTGCGGCCGGATGCGCAGTTGGCTCTAGCAATGGCGCGCGCCGCGCGCCGGCCGGGGGTATGGGCGGCGCCACCCGTTCGTGGCGTCGAGGAGTTGCGCGTCTGGTTTGGCGGACAGCTTGGCGCGCATGCCGATGACGTAACCATCACCTCGGGCACGCAGGGCAGCCTGTCAGCAGTACTGCGGGCGCTCGTCGCTGCGGGCGAACCCGTGCTGGTCGCAACACCGGCCTATCCGGGCGTCTTCTCTATCGCCCGGAGTGCTGGCATGGTTCCCGTCGCCGTACCGGCTGACGAACAGGGCTTGCGTGTCGACCTTGTCGAGCGTGCGATCTCGCAGACGGGAGCCCGCGTCCTCTACCTGCAGCCGACATTCGCAAATCCCGACGGCAGCGTCCTCACCGCCGAGCGACGGACGGCTCTGCTCGAGATTGCTCATCGCACGGGGATTGCACTGGTCGAGGACGACTGCGCCCGCTGGCTCGGGCACGGTCCGAAGATGCCGCCACCCCTTCTCGCGGAGGATGCGCACGGGCATGTCATCACGATTTGCTCGCTGACGAAAGCAGCGGCTCCGAGCATGCGCGTCGGCGCAGTGATCGCCCGCGGCCCAGTGGCCGCCCGCGTTGCCGATATGCGCGTCGTCGATGACCTGTATGTGTCTGCGCCACTTCAGTACGCCGCTGTGGAACTCGTCAGTTCTGCTTCGTGGGCCCAGCATCTGCGCGCACTATCGCTGCGGCTCGCCCAGCGATGCGGCATCCTGATCGACGAACTCGGGCGCGCGCTTCCCGACACGTGCAGCCTGTCGCGGCCGACCGCGGGCGTGTTCCTGTGGCTCGGCCTTCCCACTGGCATGAGCGATACCGAGGTCGCCGGCCAAGCTGCGCTACGCAAGCTGTTCGTGGTGGCCGGGCGTCGGTTCGTGCTCAACTCCCCTGCTCGTCA
This sequence comes from Pseudonocardiales bacterium, assembly GCA_025465405.1. GTDB lineage: Bacteria > Actinomycetota > Actinomycetes > Mycobacteriales > Jatrophihabitantaceae > RYN-117. The sequence continues at coordinate 2,815 of JAODNL010000461.1, forward strand.
CCACCTGCGACTGTCGTTCGCAGCCATGGACGAGGCTGACGCGCACGAAGCCGTTCTGCGACTCGCGGACGCTATCGACGCATCGAACTAACTAGCGCAGCCACTTGGCTACAGGTGCGTTCCGCTGCTATCGTCACTTATGACGGCACTGGATAGCGCTACTCATCGTGACGCAGACCTGCTACTGCCCGATGCGGACGCGTCAGCGATCATGGCCCGAACGGCTGCTCGGGCTGCCTTCGCCGATCTCGAGACCGCGGCCGTCGCCGGTGCGAAGCGCGGGGTTCTCGACACGCTCGGTGTCTCACTCGCAGCGACGACATTGGGCGAGGACGCCGCACCGATCCTCGACCTTGTTCGCGACGCAGGCGGCCACCCGCACGCGACGATCCTCGGATACGGCGGGCGAACCACTGTCGCCGACGCCGCGTTCGTCTTCGGCGCGTTGGCGCACATGCTCGACTACGACGACATCGTCGACGAGGCTGTCGTGCACCCGTCAGCAGCAGTCGTCGCGGCCGCGCTTCCTCTTGCCGAGCGACTCGGAGCCGTCTCTGGCGCTGACCTGATCACCGCCATCGCGGTTGGTCAGGACCTCGCGGTGCGATTGGGCCAGTCTCTGCACCACCACGCTCCCCATCACGGTTGGCTGCCATCGGTCACCGCCGTCTTCGGCGCGACCGCGACAGCGGCACGCCTACTGGCCCTGACTCCGGAACAGACGCAACATGCACTCGGGCTTGCACTGCACCAGGCGGGAGGTAGCCGGCAGGCAGGCGCGGGATCCGGTTCCTCATTCCGCGCGGTTCGTGACGGGTTCAATGCGCGAGCGGGCGTGACGTGTGCACTGCTCGCCCGCAACGGGCTCCGGGGCGACCAAGAGGCGTTCGAGGGGCGGTACGGCCTGTTCTCCCTGTACTTCGGCGGGACGTACGAGCGCGCGGACCTGCTGGACGAGCTGGGCGTGCAGTTCCGAGGTGCGCGTGCGGGCGTCAAGCCTTGGCCGTCGTGTCGCTTCTCGCACGTGTTCATCGCGCCATTGCTTCGGCTCATCAATGAGCACGACTTGCAACCCGACGACATCGCGCAGATCACCGCGGTCAGCGGTGACGATCTGTTGGAAGAACAATGCGAACCCCTCGCTCAGCGCGCTCGTCCACAGCGGGCGATCGATGCCAAGACGAGCCTTCCGTTCCAGCTGGGAAAGGTCGTCGTCGGACGCACGCTCACTCTGGACGACTTCACGACTGCGGGCCTTCTCGATCCGCATGCCTGGGCCGTCGCCGACCGGGTGCGCTGGACGCTCGAGCGCACGTCCGCGGGTCCGACGCTCGGTTCAGGGCGAGTCGAGGTCGATCTGCGCGGCGGCCGCAGGCTTGTCGCAGAGACCTCGACGCTCCCCGGTAGCGCGGACGATCCGATCAGTTGGGACGCCCTCGAAGTGAAGTTCCGCAACTGTGTGGCGCACTCAGTCACCCCCTTGTCCGATGAGCAACTGGCCTCAGCGCTCGCGACGCTGCGTGACCTCGAGTCGGCGCCCGATGTGACGCGCATCGTCGCCGACCTCAGCGAGTCGACAGAGATACCGGGCGCACCCAGCGCACAAGTCCGTGCCACAACCCACCGCGGACGGTCCGCGGCCGAAGAAGGAGCCGAGAAATGACAGTAGCCAGCCCCCCAGTCACCGAGTTCCGGCACATCACCGTTCGCCGATTGACTCCCGCCATCGGCGCTGAGGTGACCGGGGTTTCGCTCAACGAAGTAACGGACGAGGTCTTCGAA
>JAODNL010000463.1 GCA_025465405.1 Pseudonocardiales bacterium
ATCGACCACGCGATCATGGATCCCGCGTCGGCGGCGCGCGAACTGCAGTCTGCCGTCCAGGGCTCCGCCGCCGATGACACCGGCCCCGCGACCGCCCGCGCCGAGCTGTCGGTGATCGTCGCGATGATGTCGGGAAATCCCGTGGCCAACGCGTCGCCACGTGCCGACGACGAGCCACGTCGGACGGCGGCACGGACCGTTCCGATCACCACCCGGCTGCCAGCAGGTCCGCTGTCGCCCGCGAACTGGCGCCCGCCCGGCCGCCGGCGCAGATCGCGATGGTTGATCGTTGCCGCCGCTTTGATCGCGCTTGCCGCAGTGGCGCTCGTGCTCGCCCGCGGCCCGGCGCGTTCCTTCGCCGATCGACTTATGCACCGCCATCCCGCGACGGCCGCGACACATTCGGCCCACGTGGCGCAGGCCGCAGTCGGGCCCGTCGCCACGAAACACCCGGCCGCGACTCACCGCCGAGCCGCGCTGGCCGTCGGCACCCTGGCCCCGCCGAGCGCCGGGCCGGTCCAAGGTGTCGTCGTCAGGCCGGTGTCACCCTGCCGGACCGGATCACCCTGCGCGCTGACCGTCACCATCCCGGTCGCTCACTCGCCCGACGCCCAGCAGCTGACTTGGCGCTTCGCCGTCCTCGATCGCTGCACCGGCGTTCGAAGCTACCTGCCGGGTGGCTCCATGATCGCGCAACCGAATTGGACGTATGTCTACGACACGAGAACCGTCCGTCTTCCCGCGGCGAGGTCGCTCGCGGTCGTCGGTCTGACGACCGCGCCGGTCCAGGTGGCATCGCAACCGGTGTTCGTAGGCAGCGGAACCTGTTAGGCGGCCGGCGATGCTCAGCGTCGACTGGGGCCGGTCGGGGACGCCATCCAGCGTGGCGGCGCGTCGCATCGGCAGCCCGCGGCCGCGCCCGGATCTGATTGCGCTGGTCAGCGTTGCCGTGCTCGTGGGGCTCGGCCTGCTGAACCTGCAGGCGCTCGGCGACCGGTCACTCACCAACCATCAGTCGGCGGTGATCGTCGCCGGGCTCGTTCTTTTCCTGGTGGTGCGGCGATGGGGCGTCGCGAGCCTGCGCTGGCTGGGTCGGATCTGTTACGGCCTGAGCATCATGCTGCTCCTGGCCGTCGCGGTGATCGGCGACATCGGCTATGGCGCCCGCCGCTGGCTCACGTTCGGTTCGTTCACCCTGCAGCCGTCCGAACTGGCCAAGGTCGGCGTCCTGCTCGTACTGGCGCAGGCATTGTCGACCAGCAGACCGTGGTGGCGTCAACTCGGCGTCGCTCTGGGGATCGCCGCCGTGCCGATCGGCTTGATCGCGGCCGAGCCGGACCTGTCGACGGCGACGGTGCTAGCTGCATTGACGGTCGCGATGCTGGTGCTCGGCCGCCTTCCGCTGCGCGTCATCGCCGCGATCGTCGCCACCGTCGCCGTCACGGCGCCGTTCGCCGAACGGCTGCTGCACCCCTACCAGGTAGACCGGCTGCACGCCTATCTGAGTGGCTCACGCAGTGCGAGCGGACCCGGCTGGACGATCATGCAAGCGCACATCGCGCTTGCGTGGGGCGGTCACGACGGTCAGTCGCATCAGCCGATGCACACGTTGCTCGCCGAGTACCTTCCCGAGCGCGAGACGGATCTGGCGTTCGCGAGCCTCGTCGAGCAATGGGGTCTCCGCGCGGGCATCCTGGCGATTCTCGCGGCAGCAGCGCTGGTATGGCGCATCGCCGTCGCCAGCCGGCACGCGCGCACACGGGGCGCGGGCCTGTTCGCCGCGGGCCTGGCCGTGCTCATCGGGATCGAGGTGGTCGTCTCGGTGGCGGCCAACCTCGGCCTGGTTCCTACGGCCGGCGTGCCGTTCCCGCTCGTCAGCTACGGCGGGACGGCGGCGACGGTCCACATCGTCGCGATAGGCATGGTGCTGGCTCTGCGGGCCGACGCGGAGCGGCACTATCTCTGGCTGCCGCCGATGTGGCGACGAAGCCATCCGCGGCTGGTGCGGCTGACCGCCGTGATCGTCATTGCCGCGTTGGTCGGCATGATCGGCTTCGCGCTCAACCTGCAACGGACGCGGGGGCCGGCGCTCCGCGAAGCCGGGCTGACCCAGATGACTCGGTGCATCTCGATACCGGCACCCCGCGGCACGATCACCGACCGGCACGGGGTGCCGCTGGCGGTCAATCTGCCCGAAGACCAGGTGTGGGCGATCCGAGGCATGATCGGGCCGTCGGCCCTTTCTCGGCTGGCGACGCTGACCGGGCGTCCGCGGTCTGAGCTGCGGCACCTGCTGAACGCCGACGAGCAGGCGATCACGGTCAAGCTCATGACGCTGTCCACGGCGGCCGGCAATCGCCTGTCCGCGGCACACCTGCACGGCGTGCTGGTCGTGCCGTCGGCGCACCGCCGATACCCGTACGGCGCGCTGCTCGGGCCGCTGCTCGGCTGGAGTGGTGTCGCGAGCTCGGAGGACATGAAGCGGTGGCCCGACGTATCGCTCGGCGAGATCGTGGGACGGGCCGGCCTCGAGCAGCAGTACGACCCGATCCTGCGCGGCGTGGACGGGCAGCAGTGCATGTACGTCGACCCACCGGGCGTGCCGGTCGCCCTGGGGGCGATAACGCCGCCTGTCCCGGGGGCCAACGTGCGGTTGACGATCGACCTGGGGCTTCAGAAGCGGCTCGACGCCGACCTCACCAACGCCCTGTCCGGTGGCGAGCAGGGCGCCACGGTCGCGCTCGACCCACGCAACGGCCAAGTGCTGGCGATGGCCAGCCGTCCGTCCTATGACGACAACGTCTTCGGACCACCGGTGGACGACGCCGCCCTGAGCAGGCTGGACAACGCCTCGGGAAACCCGATGCTGCAGCACGCGACGCAGGTCGCGGCGCCCGCCGCATCGACGTTCAAGCTCGTCGTCGCGGCGGCCGACATGGTGCATCGAGCGGTGCCACCCGACGACGTGATTCAGACCGGCTCCACGTTCCAGCTCGACGGGCACACGTTCCACAACTGGACCGACCTGCCGCCGCAGGACCTCAACCAGGCGATCGCCTGGTCCAACGATGTGTACTTCTACCGCCTCGCGTGGGCGCTTGGGGCACAGTCGATCATCTCGACCGCACAACAGCTCGGCGTCGGGCAGCCAACTGGTATCGACCTTCCCGGCGAATCGGCCGGCTACCTGGGCACCCCTTCGTCGGTCGTGGCCAGCGGCGCGAAGTGGTACTCCGGCTCGACCGTCCTGCTCGGCATCGGCCAGGGTTACCTCACCGTCACGCCGCTCCAGGACGCCCGGTGGACCGCGGGGCTTGCCACCGGCGCTCTGGTGACGCCGCACCTGGGCCTGTCCTTCGGCGGCGGGCGTCGCGCTGACACCGGGCTCTCCTGGCCGGCGCCGCGCCGGCTTCCGTTCGCCGCGCAGCTCGGCCCGGTGAGGACCGGGATGCGCACGGCCGTCACGTC
>JAODNL010000485.1 GCA_025465405.1 Pseudonocardiales bacterium
CCCGCGACCGTCCGCTGCTCGACCTCACGTGGGACTACCCGACCGAGGGGCCGCTGGCGGAGCCGAGCGCCGACGCGGTGCTCGCTGAGGTCAGCGGGAAGGCCGCCGACGGGTCACAGCTGAGCGGCTACACGGCGCTGAAGGACGACGGCTCGACCACCAGTGGCTGCTGGATCTACTGCGGCGTGTACGCCGACGGCGTCAACCAGGCCGCGCGGCGCAAGCCGGGGAGCGAGCAGAGCTGGGTCGCTCCCGAGTGGGCCTGGGCGTGGCCGATGAACCGGCGCATCCTCTACAACCGCGCCTCGGCGGACCCTGACGGCCGGCCGTGGAGCGAACGCAAGGCCTACGTCTGGTGGGACGAGCAGCAGCAGAAGTGGACCGGCCACGACGTGCCGGACTTCGAGGCGCAGAAGCGACCGGACTACCGGCCGCCGGACGGTGCGCGCGCGCAGGACCTGATCGCGGGCAACGACCCGTTCATCATGCAGGCCGACGGCAAGGCGTGGCTGTTCGCCCCGTCCGGGCTGACCGACGGGCCACTGCCCGCGCACTACGAGCCGCACGAGTCGCCGGTCGACAACGGTCTGTACTCGCAGAACGCCAACCCGGTTCGCGAGCAGTTCCCGCGCAAGGACAATCCGTACGCACGGTCGGCCGGCGAGCCCGGCAGCGAGGTGTTCCCGTACGTGATGACGACCTACCGCCTCACCGAGCACCACACCGCCGGCGGCATGAGCCGATGGCTTCCGTACCTGTCGGAGTTGCAGCCGGCGATGTTCTGCGAGGTGAGCCCCGAGCTCGCGCGCGAGCGCGGCCTCGAGCACATGGGGTGGGCGACGATCGTGTCCGCGCGCTCGGCGATCGAGGCCCGCGTCGTCGTCACCGACCGGATGGCGCCGCTGACGGTCCGCGGCCGCACCGTGCACCAGGTCGGTCTGCCCTACCACTGGGGGCCGAACGGTCTCGTGACCGGAGACGCGGCGAACGAACTGGCCTCGATCGCACTCGACCCGAACGTGCACATCCAGGAGTCCAAGGCGATGACCTGCGACGTCCAGCCCGGACGGCGGCCGCGCGGGCCGGCGCTGACCGAGTACGTCGCCGAGTACCGCCGCCGCGGCCGGGTGATCGACGAGGGCCCGGTCCACGAGACGCCCTTCGGCGGCTGAGGTCGCCTACCGCACGCGGCGCTGGGCGCCATCGAGGCGCTCGGTGCGTCCCTCGTGATCGAGGTGTTCGAGCAGCGGGATCACGACACGACGTGTTGTTCCGAGCGCCTGCCGGGCCTGGCTCGCGGTGAACGGCTGCGGCAACGCGCCCAGCAGCCTCGCGGCCTGCTCGATCGCCGACGGCAGCAGGACGACTTCGCCAGCGAGGCGCAGCAGCCGGCCGGTGCGCTCGGCGGCGGCGAGCTCGCGACGGCCGAGGCGCAGGCTTGCGAGCACATCGGCGTCGGGTGCGGCGAACGGGTCCGCGGCGAGCCGGGCCTCGATCGAGCGGATCGACTCCTCGGCGGCACCGAGAGATTCGGGCGCGACGCTCAGGCGCACCCGGCCACCGGATGTCCCGAGCCCGGACTCGGCCGCGACCGGTGCGGCGAGTGACTCGTCCGGCAGGCCGAGTTCGCGGGCCAGAGCCGCGAGTGGGATCGCCGGGTCAAGCGGGTTGCGAGCGGCCCAGGCGACGACCGCGGCCTCGACCGCCACGACCCACCGGCGCCATTCGCGGGGCGCGATCACCCAGTCGCCGACGGTGTTCATGCCGTCGGGCACCTCGCCGCCGAGGGCGCGCAGGTGCGCTCGCCGCATCGCACCGCGGCGCGCGACCTCGGCGGCCGCGTCGAAGGTTGCGGTCGCGGTGGCCAGTTCGGCTGCCCGTGCGGCGGCAGCACCGCGTCGTTTCAGGGCGGGCGGGTCCGCGTCGAGGACGAGCACTCCCGCCGCCACCGTCTGCCGCCCGGAGTCGCGAAGCACGGCCCGGTCGCCGGTCCGCAGCGGCAGCGGCTCGCTGAGCCGGATGCGCACGGTGTCGGCACCGAGCGGCCGCTGCCGCACCGGCACAGCGGCGGTGCCCACGTGCAGCATCAGCTCCGCGGGCAACTCGGCCGTCCCGCTCAGTCGCGCGTCCACCTCGGTCGTGTGGTGCCACGTATCCGGCGTCAGCAGCACGTCGCCGCGCGCGACCTCGTCCCGGCCGACGCCGCGCAGGTTGAGGGCGATGCGCGCGGGGGCCGTGACCCGCTCGCGGGTGCGTCCCAGCGACTGGACGGAGCGAACGGTGACGCGACGGCCGGCCAGTTCGAGTTGGTCGCCCACCCCGACCGTCCCGCTGCCGAGCGTGCCGGTGACGACGGTGCCGCTGCCGCGGATCGTGAAGGCGCGATCGACCCAGAGCCGCACCGGGGCGCCGGGATCCGGGTCCGGCATCCGCAGCGTCAGCAGGTCGAGGGCGAGCCGCAGTTCCTCCACGCCGGCGCCCGTCGCTCCGGAGACGGCCACCGCCTGGACACCCCCGAGACTGGTACGCGCAAGTCGGGCGCTGGCGTCGGCGAGCGCCGGCGCCGGGTCGGCGAGGTCGCGGCGCGTCACCGCGAGGACGCCGTGCCGCACCTGCAACGCGTCGACGGCGGCGAGGTGTTCGTCCGACTGCCGCGACCAGCCCTCGTCGGCGGCTACCACGAACAGGACGGCCGGCGCCGGGCCGAGGCCGGCGAGCATGTTGGCGATGAACCGCTGGTGCCCGGGCACGTCGACGAAGGCGAGCTCGGTGCCCGAGGGCAGCGTCGTCCAGGCGTAGCCCAGGTCGATCGTCATGCCGCGCCGGCGCTCCTCGGCCCAGCGGTCGGGCTCCATGCCGGTGAGTGCTCGCACGAGCGTGGACTTGCCGTGGTCCACGTGCCCGGCGGTGGCCACGACGCGCACAGTCAGACGCCCCCTGCGCCGACGGCTCGGACTGCGGCGGCGACCGCCTCGTCGTCGGCGCTGTCGACGCAGCGCAGATCGAGCAGGCAGCGGCCGCGCTCGACGCGGCCGACGATCGGCGGGCGGCCCGAGCGCAGCGCAGCGGCATACGACTCGGGCAGCGCCACCGCCCAGCCGGTCAGCGTGACGCCGGGTGCGCCGCCGCCGCCGACGACCCCGTCGGACCGGACGACCTCGGCGCCGATCTCGGCGAGGTCGGCGAGGTCGGCGGCGAGACGCTCGCAGCGGCCGCGCAGGTCGTCGGGGTCAGCGTGCAAGGCTCGGTGTGTCGGCGACGGCGGCCCGTCCACCGTCGCCTCGAGAGCCGCGAGGGTGAGCTTGTCGACGCGCAGGGCACGCGCGAGCGGGTGCCGACGCATCGCCTCGACGACGTCGGCCGTGCCGAAGACCAGGCCGGCCTGCGGACCGCCGAGGAGCTTGTCACCGCTGCACGTGACGACGGCTGCTCCCGCGCGCAGCGCCGAGGTGACGTCGGGCTCGCCGGGCAGCAGCGAATCGGGGTAGAGCAGGCCGCTGCCGATGTCGGCGACGACCGGGACTCCCAGCGTCGCGAGATCAAGTACGTCGACCGAGCGGGTGAACCCCTCGATGCGGAAGTTGCTCGGGTGCACCTTGAGCACGCAGCCGGTGTCAGGGCCGACGGCGGCCGCGTAGTCATCGAGGGTGACCCGGTTGGTCGTGCCGACCTCGCGCAACCGCGCGCCGGTGGCGGTGATCAGGTCGGGCAACCGGAAGCCGTCACCGATCTCCACCATCTCCCCCCGCGACACCACGACCTCACGACCGGCCGCCAGCGCCAGCGTGGCCAGCACGAGCGCCGCGGCGCCGTTGTTCACGACGTGTACGGCCTCGGCGTCCGGAACCTGCGCGCGCAACGCCGCGAGGGTGCCTCGGCCGCGCCGCGCCCGCGACCCGTCGGTCAGGTCGAACTCGACGTCGACGTAGCCCGCGGCCGTCGCCAGTGCCTGCACTGCGGCCGGCGACAGCGGCGCGCGGCCGAGGTTGGTGTGCAGCACCACCCCGGTCGCGTTGATCACCCGCTGCAGGCTCGTGGCGCCGTCAGGCAGTCCGCGCAGCACGGCGTCGACGACCGACGCGGCGTCCGTCCCCGCGCCGGCCGACACCACGTCGGTGCGCAGTGCCTGCAACTGCTCGGTCACGGCGCGCTTCACCCGAGCCCGCCCCAGGTGGCTGGCCGCCGACTCGAGGCGCGGGTCGGCGAGCACCGCGTCCGTACGCGGCAGTGAGCGGCGCGGGTCCCGGTCCTGCACTCGGCCTCCGATCGGACGGCTCTGGCGGAGACGGACGGGAATCGAACCCGCCAAGCCGAGGTACTCGGCTTCACCGGTTTTGAAGACCGGGAGGGCCACCAGGCACCTGTACGCCTCCGGCGATCACGCTAGCGCGCCGCGGTACTAGCGTCGCACCCATGACGGTCCTGACCTCGGCGTACCGGTTGACGCAATATGCCCACGGCGGTGGCTGCGCCTGCAAGATCCCGCCCGGCGAACTCGAAGACATCGTGCGCGGCCTGCACGGCAGCACCGCGCCCGAACTGATCGTCGGGCTCGACGACGGCGACGACGCAGCGGTCGTCACGATCGAGGGCGACACCGCAGTCGTCGTCACGGCGGACTTCTTCACACCGGTCGTCGACGACGCCTACGACTGGGGACGGATCGCCGCCGCCAACGCACTGTCGGACGTCTACGCGATGGGCGGACGTCCCGTGGTCGCGGTGAACCTGGTCGGCTGGCCCCGGGACGTGCTGCCCGCGGAGTTGCTGCGCGAGGTGTTGCGCGGCGGTCTCGACATCGCGGGCGAGGCCGGTTGTCACGTCGGCGGCGGCCACAGCATCGACGATCCCGAGCCGAAGTACGGCATGGCGGTCACCGGTGTCGCCGACGCACGGCGACTGCTGCGCAATGACGCTGCCCGCCCGGGTTTGCCGATCAGCCTTACCAAGCCGCTGGGCGTAGGGGTGCTGAACAACCGACACAAAGCCACCGGCGAGACGTTCCCGGAGGCGGTCGCCTGCATGACGGCGCTGAACCGGCAGGCGAGCCTGGATGCCCTCGCGAGCGGCGCCGAGGCGGCAACGGACGTCACCGGCTTCGGTCTGCTCGGCCATCTCTACAAGATGGCGCGAGCATCCGGGGTGACTGCGATCGTCGACGCGGCGGCCGTCCCGTACCTCGATGGAGCGCGCGACGCGCTGCGCGACGGATTCGTCAGCGGCGGCACCCGCCGCAACCTGGACTGGGTCGGTCCACACCTCGACGCCACCGTCGACGAGGACGAGCTGCTGCTGCTCGCCGACGCACAGACCAGCGGCGGCCTGCTCGTCGTCGGCGAAGTGCCGGGCGCCCCGATCGTCGGCGAGATCGTCGAACGCCGTGAACACTCCCTCTCCATCCGCTGACCCCGATGTGCCACTCAACGGGGCAGCCATCGCCGCGAGGCGGGGAGGGTTTGTCGACTACCTGCTAGCCAGCATGGGCCCGGTTGCACCAGCAAGACCACCGGATGGTCGCCAGCCATGGCGACGACGGGGCGCCTCGCGGCGAGGCTTACACCTAGTACAGAGCCTGCTCCTGACAGCGGGTCGCAACCACCTGCAGCCGGTCGGCAACGACGGCCCATTTGGGGGTAACGACAATGCTTGCCGATGTGGATGCCGAACACGCGACCGTCACGCTTCGCTCGCTCCGTGATCGGCTTGGAAGCGAGGCCATCCTCCGTGCACGCGCTTCGTCGGCTGAAGTGCAGGCCATCGAATGCGCGGAGCGCGGGTTGCACGATTTGACCGTTGAGAACTACCGCCACGCTCTCGAGTGTTACGACGAGCTGGGGTCGGCGCGGGACAGCGACCGTGTACGTCGGCTCTTGCGCGACCTCGGGGTCCGGGTGCGGCACTGGACGTATGAGCAGCGGCCGGCGATCGGTTGGCTGAGCCTCACCGGCACCGAGCATCGGATCACCGAACTGGTCGCTCAGGGCCTGACCAATCGCCAGGTCGGCGCCGAGATGTTCATCAGCGCGCACACGGTCGCTTTCCACCTACGCCACGTCTTCCGCAAGCTTCAGATCCGCTCACGCGTCGAGTTGGCGCGCCTCGCCGTGGAACGAGCACAGGCCCAGCGCATCGCCTA
>JAODNL010000495.1 GCA_025465405.1 Pseudonocardiales bacterium
TGCCCTTGCCGGCGCTGTCGGCCTTCTCCATGTGCGGCTCGAGGTAAGCGACCGCGGCCTTCATCACCTCGGCGGACTGCAGGACGAACGGCAGCTGCATCTCGCCCGACCCGAACAGCTCGCCGACCGTCTTCATGCCGGCGAGCAGGGTCTCGTTGATGATGTCCAGGGCCGGACGGGTAGTGAGCGCCTCGTCGAGGTCGCTCTCCAGCCCGTTGCGCTCGCCGTCGATGATGCGCCGCTGGAGCCGCTCGTCGAGCGGCAGCGCGGCCAGCTCCTCGGCACGGGAGGCAGCCGACGACTGGGCAGAAACACCCTCGAACAGCTGGAGGAACCGCTGCAGCGGCTCGTACGCGTCCTCGGTGTCGGTGGCGGGACGGCGCCGGTCGTAGATCATGTCGAGGGCGACCTGGCGCTGCTGTTCGGGGATCTTGGACATCGGCAGGATCTTCGACGCGTGCACGATCGCCGAGTCCAGGCCGGCCTGCTCGCACTCGTGCAGGAAGACGGAGTTCAGCACCTGTCGTGCCGCCGGGTTCAGGCCGAAGGAGATGTTCGACAGGCCGAGGGTGGTCTGCACGTCCGGATGGCGCCGCTTGAGTTCGCGGATGCCCTCGATCGTCTCCAATCCGTCGCGGCGGCTCTCCTCCTGGCCGGTGGCGAGGGTGAAGGTGAGGCAGTCGACAAGGATGTCGCTCTCCTGCATGCCCCACTGCCCGGTCAGTGTGGCGATCAAGCGCTCGGCAATCGCGACCTTCGTCTCGGCGGTGCGGGCCTGGCCCTCCTCGTCGATGGTGAGCGCCACGACCGCGGCGCCGTGCTCGCGCACGATGGGCATGATCCGCGCGAACCGGCTGTCTGGTCCCTCGCCGTCCTCGAAGTTGACCGAGTTGATCGTGCAGCGCCCGCCCAGCATCTCCAGTCCGGCCTCGATCACCGGCGGCTCGGTCGAGTCCAGCACCAGCGGCAGTGTCGATGCCGTGGCGAACCGGCCGGCGACCTCACGCATGTCCAGCGTGCCGTCCCGGCCGACGTAGTCGACGCAGACGTCAAGCAGGTGCGAGCCGTCGCGGGATTGCGAGCGGGCGATCTCGACACACTCGCCGTACTCGGCGGCCAGCATCGCCTCGCGGAAGGCCTTGGAGCCGTTGGCGTTGGTGCGCTCGCCGATCATCAGCACGCTGGCGTCCTGCCGGAACGGGACCGCGGCGTAGAGCGAGGACACCGCGGGGTCCGGCCGTGCGGTGCGCGGCTCGGGCGTCAGATCGCGGACCGCCTCGACAACCGCCGTGATGTGCTCGGGAGTGGTGCCGCAGCAGCCACCGACCAGCGACGTTCCGAACTCGGTCGCGAACTGCCGCAGTGCGACGGCAAGCTCATCGGCCGTCAGCGGGTAGGTGGCGCCGTTGGGGCCGAGCTGCGGCAGGCCGGCGTTCGGCATCACCGACAGCGGCCGTCGAGAGTTACGAGACAGGTAGCGCAGGTGCTCGCTCATCTCGGCCGGTCCGGTGGCGCAGTTCAGCCCGACGAGGTCGATGCCGAGCGGTTCCAGCGCGGTCAGGGCCGCGCCGATCTCTGAGCCCAGCAGCATCGTCCCGGTGGTCTCGACGGTGACGTGCGCGATCAGCGGGACCTGCCGTCCGGCGGCTGCCATCGCGCGCCGGGCGCCGACGATCGCGGACTTGGCCTGCAGGAGGTCCTGGCACGTCTCGACGATGACGGCGTCGGCACCGCCGTCGAGCATTCCGGCGACCTGCTCCTGGTAGGCGTCGCGCAGCACGGTGTAGTGGACGTGGCCGAGCGTGGGCAGCTTGGTGCCCGGTCCCACGGATCCCAGGACCCAGCGCGGGCGATCCGGCGTGGACCAGCCGTCGGCGACCTCCTTGGCCAGCGCGGCGCCGGCGCGAGCCAGCTCCCGGATCCGCTCGGTGATGTCGTACTCGCCGAGGTTGGCCCAGTTGGCGCCGAACGTGTTCGTCTCGACCGCGTCGGATCCGGCCGCGAAGTAGGCGTCGTGGACGCTCTTCACGACGTCCGGGCGGGTGACGTTGAGGATCTCGTTGCACCCCTCGAGACCCTCGAAGTCATCGAGGCTCAGGTCGGCTGCCTGGAGCATCGTGCCCATCGCCCCGTCGCCGACGACAACCCGCTCCGCGAGAGCGTCCAGCAATGTCGACTGGGGTGCGGTGTAGGCCATGGAAGAAAGGTTACCGGCGGGTTTGGCCTGCTGATCGTAGGGTGGGACGCATGACAGCCGAGCGACAGCTGGTGGACCGAGCGTCGATCGCCGAGCGAGAGCTGGTGGAGCGAGCGTCGAGCATCGAGCGGCAGACGGGGGGACGAGCATGATCGCCCCGGACGGGGCGGGCTGGCCGGTTCTCACCGACCCCGTACTTGTGGCGGCCTTCGAGGGCTGGAACGACGCGGGTGATGCCGCAAGCGGCGCCGTCGAACACCTCGAACTGGTCTGGGACGCCCAGCCGCTGACCGAGCTGGACCCAGATGACTATTACGACTTCCAGGTGAACCGCCCCACGGTGTCGCTCGTGGATGGGGTGAGCCGGCGGGTGACGTGGCCCACCACGCGGTTCTCGTACTGCCGCCCGCCCGGCGCTGAGTTCGACCTGGTGTTGGTGCGCGGCATCGAGCCGAACATGCGCTGGCGCTCGTTCTGCGCCGAGCTGCTCGGCGTGATCCAGGAACTGGACATCCGCATCGTGGTCACGCTCGGTGCGCTGCTGTCCGACACACCCCACAGCCGGCCGACCCAGGTCACGGGCACCGCCCACGACGCCGAGTCGGCGGCTCGCTACGGCCTCGAGAAGTCCCGCTACGAGGGCCCCACCGGGATCGTCGGTGTGCTGCAGGATGCGTGTGTCGCCAGCGGTATTCCGGCGATCTCGTTCTGGGCCGGCGTGCCGCACTACGTGTCCCAGCCGCCGAACCCGAAGGCGACGCTGGCGTTGCTGCACCGGGTCGAGGAAGTCCTGGACCTGCCGGTGCCCCTCGCCGAACTGCCGCAGCAGGCCGACGAGTGGCAGAAGCTCGTCGACGAGATGGCGGCTGAGGACGAAGAGGTCACCGAGTACATCCGTAACCTCGAGGAACGCGACGACGAGTTCGACCGCACCCAGCTCGGCGAGGCTTCGGGGGACGCGATTGCCCGCGAGTTCGAGCGCTATCTTCGCCGTCGCGACCGGGGCGGGGGTCACGCCGGCCCCACCGCGCGCGGCTGAGCGCGCTCACCCCGGCGGCCGGGCACGGCGCCCCGCTGAGCGTCAGTGAGGTCGGCGGCACGTTCGCCGCGGGGACCGTTCGCGAAGAGCGGTAAGCCGCTGCCCTGCGCCGCGGCCGGCTCCCCGTCGTTCACCAAGCAAACCTCACCTCGGGCAGACGTCGGCGCCACCTTCAATTCGTCCTCGCCGTGGCGAAGGTCAAGAACGCTTGACTCAGAGGGCGATGCCGAGCAACGCGTCGACGAGATTGCGGACCAGGCCGGGCGCGCCCGGATCGCCGCCGTCGCCTGCGACCCAGCGGTCGACCGCGCCCATCGCGCCGACGGTGTCGAGGTCGTCGGCCAGCCGCGCGCGTACCTCGGTCAGCAGGTCGTGCGCGGGCGGTCCGGTCGGCCGGGTCACCGCGGCTCGCCAGCGAGCCAAGCGCGCCTCCGCGGTCGGCAGCCGGCCACCGGTCCATTCGCGGTCGGCGTGGTAGTGCCCATCCAGCAGCGCCAGCCGGATGGCCATCGGGTCGACGCCCGCCGCGCGCAGCTTCGAGACGAGCACGAGGTTGCCGCGAGACTTGCTCATCTTCTCACCGTCGAGCCCGATCATGCCGGCATGCACGTAGTGCCGCGCGAACGGGTGACTTGCGGTGAGCGCCTCGGCGTGGGCCGCGCTGTGCTCGTGGTGCGGGAAGATCAGGTCCGATCCCCCGCCCTGGACGTCGAAACCCATACCAAGCCGGTTGAGCGCGATCACGGAGCACTCGATGTGCCAGCCAGGACGGCCTTTGCCGAGCGAGGTGTCCCAGTAGGGCTCACCGTGCCGATGGCCGCGCCACAATAACGAATCCAGTGGATCGCGCTTGCCGAAATGGCTCGGATCGCCGCCTCGCTCGGCGAACAACGTGAGCATCGTCTCCCGGTCGTAGTTGGATTCGTATCCGAAGTGCCCGCTGGCGGTGATCGAGAAGTAGATGTCATCGCCGACGTAGTACGCCGCGCCGTCGGCGAGCAGCTTGCCGATCGCGTCGGTCAGTTCCGGCACCGATTCGACAGCACCGACGTACTCGTCCGGTGCGAGCACTCGCAGCGCCGTCATGTCCTCGCGGAACAGTTCGATCTCCCGCTCGGCCAGGCTCATCCAGTTCTCGCCGGTGTGCGCGGCGCGTTCGAGAAGCGGGTCGTCGACGTCGGTCACGTTCTGCACGTAATGCACGGTGCGGCCGCCGTCGCGCCAGACCCGCTGCACGATGTCGAACGCGAGATACGTGGCCGCGTGGCCCAGATGGGTCGCGTCGTACGGCGTGATGCCGCACACGTAGAGGCGGGCGCGTTCGTCGGAAGCCGTGTCGCGGATCGTGCCGGAGGCAGTGTCGAACAGGCGCAGCACGGGTGCACGTCCCGGTAGCTCAGGTACCGCCGGCGAGACCCAGGACTGCATGTACGTACGTTATCGGCCTGATCAACGCAGGACGTGACCGGTCTCGAGCCGTCCCGCGCCGGAATCGACTACATCGGCGGCCAGGGCACCGCCGGCCAGTCGTCGCTCGGCTCCGGGTGCCGCCCGGACGCAATGAGCCGCTCGACCCGGCGCACGGTTCGGCGCAGTTCGCGGGTGGTGAGCAGCTCGCCGAGCCGGTCGCAGAGCGGGCCGTCGAGCTGGGCGCGCAGGCACCGCAGCGTCTCGAGCGCGTCGCCGGCCAAGCGGTTGCCGGCCCACTGCCAGAGCACGGTGCGCAGCTTGTCCTCGCTGTGAAAGCTGACGCCGTGGTCGACCCCGTAGACGTGCCCGTCGGGCGTGGGGAGCAGGTGGCCGCCCTTGCGGTCGGCGTTGTTGATCACCGCGTCGAAGACGGCGATACGGCGCAGGGCCGCGGAGTCGCGGCGCCGAATCAGCCTGATCACGTCGGTGGAAGGGTCCTCGGCGATCCACAGTTGCACCATGCCCGGGCCGAGCGGCCCGTCGCGGTAGACGGTCGGCGGGACGATGCGCCAGCCACTGGCCGCCGACACCTCGTAGGCGGCCACTTCCCGTTCGGCGAGGGTGCCGTCCGGAAAATCCCACAGCGGCCGTTCGCCGGCGACCGGCTTGTAGACGCACGCGGCGGCGAGACCATCGTGGCTGATCGCGCAGTACAGGGTGGCGTTCGAGGCGTCCACGAGCCGGCCTTCGACGGTCAGCTCGCCCTGCCGGAGCAGCTCGAGCGCGTCTTCGACGTCGAGCTCGACGGGCGGCGTCAATTCCTCGGGCGTCATGCGCCGAGCGTGGCGCCGCGGTGGTAACCGTTCTGGCGCGGGCAGATGTGCCCGGCCGGATCGAGCGGCTGGCCGCACAGCGGGCACGGCGGCCGCCCGGCGGAGATGACCTTGCGAGCACGCTCGACGAAGGCGCGGGCCCGGCGCGGCTCGATCAGCACGCGCAGGGCATCCGGCCCGTCCTCGACGTCTTCGAGCAGGGTCTCCTCCGCCACCTCGACATCCTCGGCCGGCGCCTGCGCCTCGATCACCACGAGACCCTGGTCACCGTCCCAGGCCAGGCCCATCGCGCTCACGCGGAACTCCTCGTCCACGGGCTGCTCGAGTGCCTCGGTGTCCCAGTCGATCGCCGGCAGCGCCGTTCCGGTGCGGTTCACCACCTCGTCGAGCAGCTGCTCGAGACGGTCGGCCAGCACCGCCACCTGCTGCTTCTCCAGCGCCACCGACACGACGCGCGCGTCATCGGCGGCCTGAAGATAGAAGGTTCGCTCGCCGGGCGTCCCAACGGTCCCCGCGACGAACCTGCGGGGTCGTTCGAAGAGGAAGAACTGGCGCGACATGATGCGTCAATCCTAGTGGGCGGGGCCGGGCGGCTCCTGTTGGTCAGACGGTCCCGGCTCCGGCGCCTCCGCCGACCGTGGCGTCGCTGGTCCGCCGCCGCCGCTTCTTCACCGGCGGTAGGAACCCGCTCAGGTCGCCGCCGACATCGTTGGTGCGCAGTACGTACGGGCGGGTGTCCGTGTAGCGCACGATCGAGACCGAGCACGGATCCACGACGACGCGCTGGAACTGGTCGAGGTGCAGGCCGAGGGCGTCGGCGAGGATCGCCTTGATCACGTCGCCGTGACTGCAGGCGACCCAGATCGCGTCCGGCCCAAGGCGGGCGTCCCATGCGCGCACGGCCCCGACCGCGCGTGCGGAGACCTCGGTGAGCGACTCGCCGCCGGGGAATCGAGCCGCGGACGGTTGAGCCTGCACAACCTTCCAGAGCGGATCTTTGGCCAGATCCTTGATCGCGCGTCCGGTCCACTCGCCGTAGCCGCACTCGACCATCCGCTCGTCGACGTCCCAGGACGGATCGCGTCCGGCCTCGACCTGGGCGGCGCGGATCGGTGTGGCGGTTTCGACGCACCGCTCCAGCGGGCTGGTGACCACTGCGGCCAGCGGCAAGACGGCGATCCGCGCCGCTACGGCGTCAGCCTGCTTGAGGCCGCGCTCGTCGAGGTGCACGTCGGGTGTTCGGCCGGCCAGCACCGGACCGGTCATCGCGGTCAGGCCGTGGCGGACCAGCAGCAACGTGGACACCTAGTTGGTGGCTTTCAGGACGCCGGTGCTCAGCAGCACGATCAGCAGCACGCCCAGGGCGATGCGGTAGTAGACGAACACGAACGTGCTGTGACTGGTCAGCCAGCGCATGAGCCAGGCGATCGAGGCGAGGCCGACCACGAACGCAAAGATCAGCGCGATGCCGGTGAGCCCGGCGCCGGGCGCGTTCTTGTCATTGAGGTGCCGGGCCGCCTCGTAGGCGCCGGACAGGACAACGGCGGGAATCGACAGCAGGAAGGAGAATCTCGCCGCGGTCGCGCGATCGAGGCCACGGAACAGTCCGGCCGTGATCGTCGTACCAGACCGTGAGGCGCCGGGGATCAGCGCGATGGCCTGCGCCGTGCCGACGACCACGGCGTCCGTGGTGTTGATCTGCTCCTCGCCGCGAGTGCGCGAACCGAACTTCTCAGCCGCGCCGAGTGCCACCGCGAGTGCGATGAGGGCACAGGCGATCAGCCACAGGTTGCGCGCGCCCGTCTCGATCTGATGGCTGAACGCCAATCCGAACACGCCCACGGGAATGGTGGCCAGGATCAGGTACCACCCCAGCTTGTACTCCAGGCTGTCGCGCACGGTTCGGTCGTAGAGACCGCGCACCCACGCGACGGCGACCTGCAGGAGCTCGCGCCAGAAATACAGGACGATCGCCAGCGTCGTGCCGAGTTGGATCACGGCGGTGAACGGCGCGCCCGGGTCGTTCGTACTGGCTGTACCCGGGTAGTGGAAATGCCAGCCGAAGATCGCCGGGACGATGCGCAGGTGCGCTGTGGACGAGATCGGCAGGAACTCGGTGAGGCCCTGGACGATGCCCAGGATGACGGCCTGCAGCAGCGTCATGGGGCGAGCCCGGCCTTGTCCAGGGCTTCCGCGGCGGTCCGAAGCGCCGCGATCCGCTCGTCGAGCGTCGCGGCGAACGGCGTGAGCGACAGCGTGGTGACCCCGGCGGCAGCGAACTCTGCCATCCGGTCGGCGATGCGCTCGCGTGAGCCCAAGAGCGACGTCGCATCCACGAACTCGGCCGGAACCGCGGCCGCGGCCCCGTCGTAGTCGCGGGCGAGGTAGCGGTTCTGTACCTCGGCGGCCTCGGCGGCATATCCCATGCGCACTGCCAAGTCGTTGTAGAAGTTCTGCTCGCGGCTACCCATGCCGCCGACGTACAGGGCGGCATAGGAACGCACCGGCACGGCACACGCGGTCGGGTCGTCGCCCACGACGATCGGCACCGACGCAGCGACGTCGAAACCCTCGAGCGTCTTGCCGACCTTCGCGCGGCCGTCGCGCAGCAGTGCACGCTGTTCGTCGCCGAAGGACGGCGCGAAGAAGATCGCCAGCCAGCCGTCAGCCAGTTCCCCGGCAAGCTGGAGGTTCTTCGGCCCGACAGCAGCGAGATAGATCGGGATGTGCTCGCGCACCGGGTGCACGATCAGTTGCAGAGCCTTGCCAGGCCCGTCCGGAAGGGGCAGTTCGTAGGTCGCGCCCTCGTAGCGGACCCGCTTGCGGGACAACGCCATCGTGACGATGTCGACGTACTCCCGGGTGCGGGTCAGCGGCTTGGCGAACCGCACGCCGTGCCAACCCTCCGAGACCTGCGGTCCCGAGACGCCGAGCCCGAGGCGGAATCGGCCGCCCGACAGGGTGTCCAGCGTCGCTGCCGTCATCGCGGTCATGGCCGGGGTGCGAGCCGGGATCTGCAACACCGCGCTGCCGACGTCGATGTGCTCGGTCTGGGCCGCTACCCAGCTCAGCACGGTCACCGCGTCGGACCCGTAGGCCTCCGCGGCCCACACCACGGCGAAGCCCAGCTGGTCGGCTTCGCGGGCCAGGGCCAGATTGTCGGCATCGTTGCCCATGCCCCAGTAGCCGAGGTTCAGTCCGAGCTGCACCGCGTCACCATAGCGAGCACCCTCGCGTGCCCCGGTGTGCCGAGCCGGTAGTTTCGCCGGGTGAAGCAGCGCAGCGTAGGGCGAAGCGGCCTCAAGGTTTCGCACCTCGGCCTCGGCACGATGACGTGGGGTCGCGAAACCGACGCGGACGAGGCGGCCGCGCAACTCGTCGCGTTCCGGGACGCCGGGGGCACGCTCGTGGACACGGCCGCGTCGTACGGGTCCGGTGAGGCGGAGCGGATGCTCGGCCAGCTCGTCGCCGACGTCGTGCCTCGCTCCGAACTGGTGATCGCCACGAAGGCCGGCATCATGCGTACCGACGACGGCCGCCAGGTCGACGCGTCGCGCGGAACGCTGCTGCGTCGGCTGGACGAGTCGCTGCGCAAGCTCGGTATCGATTACATCGATCTCTGGTACGTCCACTACGTCGACGACACGGTGCCGCACGAGGAGACACTCTCGGCCCTGGACGCCGCCGTCGCGTCCGGCAAGGTGCGCTATGTCGGCGTCTCGAACTACTGCGGATGGCGATTGGCTCGCGCGGCCACGTGGCAGCAGGCGGCACCGGGACGCGCTCCGATCGTCGCGAATCAGGTGCGGTACTCGCTGCTGGACCGGGGCGTCGAGCGCGAGGTGGTGGCGGCGTCCGCCGCGCTGGGTGTCGGCGTGCTGCCCTATTCACCGTTGGGCGGCGGGGTGCTCACGGGGAAGTATCGCGGCGGCGTGCCGACCGATTCACGCGTTGCGGTCAGGGGTCGAAACCTGCCGGCGATGCAGCGTCCAGGCGCCATCGGTGTCGTCGAGGCGGTCGCCACTGCCGCCGACGGGCTGGCCAGCTCGCCGGTGGCGGTCGCCCTCGCGTGGCTGCGCGACCGGCCTGGCGTCACCGCGCCGATCCTCGGCGCACGCACGCTCGGGCAGCTGACCGCGGCGTTGGCCTGCGAGACGCTCGACCTGCCGTACGAGATCCGTCAGGCGCTCGACGACGTCTCCGCGCCCGCGATCGAGTACCCGGAGAACGTCAGCTGAGCCAGGATCGAGCCGTGAGCACCGACCCGGTGTTTGCCGCGTTCTGTGCGGCCGGCCTCTGGCCCGGGCTGGGACGCACGCTTGCCGGCGCGCTCGAGGGAGCGGGCATCGAGGCGCCGGCCGATGTGAACGCGACGAACCTGGCCGCGCTGCCTAAGGTCGGACCGACCCGAGCCGGCCGGCTGCTGTCGGCGTTCATCGCCGCCGCTCCCGTGTACGAGGTCGTCGAGCTGCTGGTGCCGGCCTCGGTCGAGGCTCGGATCGCATCCCGCGTGGTCGACGTGCTCGGGCCACCCGCGTCGCGACTGTTGCGCGACGACCCGTGGCTGTTGCTGAGCGTCTCGGGCCTGTCCCCCTCGGACGCCGACCGCCTCGCCCGCGTTGCCATTCCCGGCGTACGGCGCGACGATCCGCGCCGGGCCCGCGCGCTGGTCGGCTATGTGCTCGCGCGGGTGGCCCGGGACGGGCACACGCTCGCTCCGCGCGACGCCGTGGAGCAGGCCCTCGGCGAGTTCGGTACCGGTGATCCGCGCGAGGCGGTCGACGCCGCCGTCGAATCGGCGTCCGTGATCGCCATCGAGGACGGCGAGCAGACGCTGCTCGGCCTGGCCCGATTCGTCGAGGCCGAGGACGGCATCGCCGAGGGCATCGCCCGGCTGGTCTCGTCCGCCGAGCCGATCGCAGGCGACCTGAAGCGGGCCGAGTCGCGTTCGCTGGACGAGGCGCAGCGCTCGGCCGTCACGGCGGCGCTGCGATCTGGGGTGAGCGTGCTCACCGGCGGGCCGGGCACCGGCAAGAGCCGGACGGTGGCCGCGATCGTGTCGCTGGCCGAACATGCTGGCAAGTCGGTGGCGCTGGCCGCGCCGACGGGCCGCGCGGCGAAGCGGCTCGAGGAACTGTGCGACTCCCCCGCATCGACGATCCATCGCCTGCTGGGTGCCCAGCCCCGGCAGTCGGCCGACGGTGTCAGGTTCGACGGCGGGTTCGCCCGCGGCTCGGACTGGCCGCTCGACGAGGCGCTCGTCGTGGTGGACGAGGCATCGATGCTGGACGTGGAACTTGCGGATGCGCTCGTGTCCGCGTGCGCTGACGGCACGCATCTGGTGTTCGTCGGCGACGCCGCCCAGCTGCCCTCGATCGGTCCGGGTCGGGTGCTCGGCGACTTGATCGACTCGGGGACGGTTCCGGTGACCGAGCTGACGACGCTGTACCGACAGGCTGAGGGCGGCACGATCGCCCGCCTTGCTACAGCCGTGCGCTCGGGCGAGCTGCCGCCGGTCGAGGACCCGACGCGTGAGGTGGTCGTCGTCGCGGCGCGTGGCTCTGCCGATGCGGCGCACCGCGTGGTCCAGCTCGTGACCGACTCCATTCCACGGGCGCTCGGCATCCCGTCCGATCAGGTGCAGGTGGTCACGCCGGTGCACCGCGGTGGCGCGGGCACCCAGGGTCTGAACGCGGCACTGAAGGCGAAGCTCAATCCGGGCCCTGGCCGCTTCGACGTCGGCGACCGGGTGGTCGCGACCGCCAACCATCTCGAGGCCGAACCGTTCGGGTACGCGAACGGCGAGGTCGGGGTCGTGGCCGACGTCGAGCGCGGCGGCACGGTCACGGTCGACTTCGCCTCCGGACCGGCCGAGGTGAAAGGCAAGGCGCTGGCCGACCTGCTGCACGGCTGGGCGATCACGGTGCACCGCGCGCAGGGATCTGAGTTCCCGGCCGTCGTGGTGGTCATCCCGCCGGAGGCGGCCGGGATGCTGTCCCGGCCGCTGGTCTACACGGCTCTGACGCGCGCGCAACGGCACCTGTCCGTGGTACATGCGGCCGGCCCCGCGCTGGCGCGAGCGGTCCGCCAGGTCGGCACGCTGCCGCGCCGGACCCGCCTCAAGGAGCGGCTGGCGGAGTACCTCCCCACCTGATCGGGCCCGGCAGCGTTTCTCGACCGGCGGGGTGGCCAGCGTTCCGGTTGGGGCGTTCAATAGGCGCCATGACGGCTCTTGCCGAGGACGGCGCTGATCCCGACTGGGAGTACGCGCCGCTGCGGATCCCGGCCGACGTCAACCGGCCTACCGCCGCGGCGCAACTGTCGCTGCATGCCGAGTTCGGCGGCTGGGAGCTTGCCCGCGTCGTGCGCTACGTCGACGGGACGCGGCGCGTGTGGCTGCGGCGCCGGCGCCGCTCCGGCGCCGCATTGCCGCTCCCTCGCCTCTCTGTCTGATTGCGAGGCGCCGATCCGACGCTCAGACGGACCGTTCTGGGCCAGCCGCATTCGCACTCTCATGGCGGGGACAAGCGCGGCCAGGTGCCACGGAGCGGGACCGACACATGCTTCGGTCGATCGCGTGACCGGCCGTCGCGCCGCTCGGGCGGGTGGGGCGTCGTCACGCAACGCCTCCCATCCCGTCGATTGCCTGTCGTAGCGC
>JAODNL010000507.1 GCA_025465405.1 Pseudonocardiales bacterium
GCCGCGACCCGGTCCGCTTCGCCGCCGCGCCGGGCCCGCGGTCCCGCGCCGGCGCCGCGTCCCGGGGCCCGTCCGCAGCGTCCACGGCGCAAGTGACCACGTGCCGACAGTTGATCACCAGCGTGCGTTGGTCGCCAGGACGACCAAATCCTGCTGTTGATCAAGGATGAGCGCCGTCGTGGGCGACGCCGGAGCGGACGTCGCCGAACTCATCGCCGCGCGGCTGCGTGACGTCCCGGACTTCCCGCAGCCGGGCATCGTGTTCAAGGACATCGCGCCGCTGCTCGCCGATGCGGCCGCGTTCGGAGCGGCGATCCACGCGCTCGGCGACCACGTGCGGGCCAATCACGCGCAGTCGGTGGACCTGGTTGCCGGCGTCGAGGCGCGCGGTTTCCTGATCGCCGGGGCGCTGGCCCGCGAGCTGAACTGTGGCCTGCTGCCGGTACGCAAGGCGGGCAAGTTGCCGCCGCCCACCGTGCGGCGCACCTACACGCTGGAGTACGGAACCGCCGAGATCGAGGTGCCGCTCGGCCTGCTCGACGGCCGGCGGGTGCTGCTCGTCGACGACGTGCTGGCGACCGGCGGCACGCTGCGCGCGGCCGCCGCATTGCTCCACGAGGCCGGCGGCACAGTCGTCGGCCTCGGAGTGCTCCTCGAGTTGGGATTCCTCGACGGGCGTGCCCTGCTCGACGGTCTCGCACCCCTGCACGCGCTGCTGCGCGTCTGACCGGACCGGCGGTCGGGGCCCGCGGAACGTAGACTTGACAGGGCACACCGATAAGAGGGAGCCGAGCTGACGACGGACGCCGCCGCCACACCCCAGGCGCAGGCAGGAATCGACACAGACATCGCCGCTGCGCCAGTTGAGGCTGCCTCTGCCGTGCCCTCTCTCACCGAGACGATCCCGACCGCCGACGAGGGCAACGGCACCCACCGCCGCCGGGTTCGCGACCGGCTCGCCCGCCGCCTGGTCGCCTCGCCGCGGCAGTCCACGATCAAGCCGGTGCTGGAGCCCCTTCTCGCGATCCACCGCAGCGCGCACCCGAAGGTCGACGCGCGACTGCTGCAGCGGGGCTACGACGTCGCGGAGGAGTGCCACCGCGGGCAGCTGCGCAAGAGCGGCGACGCCTACATCACCCACCCGCTGGCGGTCGCTACGATCCTGGCCGAGCTCGGCATGGACACCACCACGCTGGTTGCCGCGCTCCTGCACGACACGGTCGAGGACACCGGGCTCACCCTCGACGACATCACCGCTGGGTTCGGCACCGAGGTCGCACACCTCGTCGACGGCGTAACCAAGCTGGACAAGGTCAAGTACGGCGAGGCGGCCGAGTCGGAGACGATCCGCAAGATGATCGTCGCGATGGCCCGGGACCCGCGCGTCCTGGTGATCAAGCTCGCCGACCGGCTGCACAACATGCGCACGCTGCGGTTCCTGCCGCCGGAGAAGCAGGAGCGCAAGGCCCGCGAGACCCTCGAGGTGCTCGCGCCGCTGGCCCATCGGCTGGGCATGAACACCGTCAAATGGGAGCTCGAGGACCTGGCCTTCGCCACGCTTTACCCCAAGCGCTACGACGAGATCGTCCGACTGGTCGCCGAGCGGGCGCCCTCACGAGACACCTACCTCGGCGAGGTCATCGATCGCATCAACTCGGATCTGCGCGAGGGCAGCATCAAGGCGTTGATCACCGGGCGGCCGAAGCACTATTACTCGATCTACCAGAAGATGATCGTTCGCGGTCGCGAGTTCACCGACATCTACGACCTGGTGGGCATCCGGGTCCTGGTCGCCTCTGAACGCGACTGCTACGCCACCCTCGGCGTCATTCACGCGAACTGGCAGCCGGTTCCGGGCCGGTTCAAGGACTACATCGCGATGCCGAAGTTCAACATGTACCAGTCGCTGCACACGACGGTCATCGGCCCGGGCGGCAAGCCGGTCGAGCTTCAGATCCGTACCCACGCCATGCACCGAACCGCCGAATACGGAATCGCGGCGCACTGGAAGTACAAGGAGCTCAAGGACATCGCGGTCGCCGAGCCGTCGGCCGTCTCGGATGAGATGGGCTGGCTGCGGCAGCTGCTGGACTGGCAGCGTGAGGCGCAGGAGCCCGAGGAGTTCCTCGACTCGCTGCGTTACGACCTCGGTGCCAGCGAGGTGTACGTCTTCACGCCCAAGGGCGATGTGATCGCGCTACCGACCGGCTCGACGCCGGTCGACTTCGCGTACGCGGTGCACACCGAGGTCGGGCACCGCTGCATCGGAGCGCGGGTCAACGGCAAGCTGGTGGCCTTGGAAAGCACGCTCGACAACGGTGACACGCTGGAGGTGTTCACCTCCAAGGCCGAGAACGCCGGGCCGTCGCGGGATTGGCTGGCGTTCGTCAAGTCACCTCGGGCCCGCACCAAGATCCGCCAGTGGTTCGCCAAGGAACGTCGCGAAGACGCGATCGACACAGGCAAGACGGCACTGTCCAAGGCGATGCGCAAGGCGGCGCTGCCCATGCAGCGGCTGCTCGGCGGTGACCAGCTGCTGACGCTCGCGCGGGAGATGCACCTCGCCGACGTCGCCTCGCTGTATGCGGCGATCGGTGAAGGGCACGTCTCAGCGCAGTCGGTCGTGCAGAAGCTCGTCACCCAGCTCGGCGGCAGCGAGGGCTCGGTCGAGGACATCGCCGAGGCGACGATGCCCGACCTGACCGCTCCGACGAGCGCGCCGCATCGCCCCTCCGGCAACGCGGGCGTGGTCGTCAAGGGCGTCAGCGACGTGTGGATCAAGCTGGCCCGGTGCTGCACTCCGGTCCCCGGCGACGAGATCCTCGGCTTCGTCACCCGCGGCGGCGGCGTGTCCGTGCACCGGCGCACCTGCACGAACGCGGCCGCGTTGCTCGAGCAGGCCGACCGGCTGGTCGACGTCGAATGGGCGCCGTCAGCCGACTCCACGTTCGTCGTGTCGATCCAGGTCGAGGCGTTCGACCGGCATCGGCTGCTGTCCGACGTCACCCGGGTGCTGTCCGACGAGCGGGTGAGCATCCTGTCCGCGAACGTCAGCACCAACCGCGACCGGGTCGCCGTCAGCAAGTTCACCTTCGAGATGGCCGAGGCGAAGCACCTCGGTCACCTGTTGCGTGCGATCCGCAACGTCGACGGCGTATACGACGTCTACCGCGTCCATGCGGTGAGCTGACCCGCTGCGGGCCAGGCCGTCGTCACTTGGTGCTCTTGAGGTCGACGACGAAGACCAGGGCCGAGTTGGCCGGGATCTGGCTGTTCGCCTGCGAGCCGTATCCCAGGGCCGCCGGCAGGATCATGATCCGGCGTCCGCCGGCCTTCATCGGCGGCACGCCGGCCGTGCCACCGATGCCCTCGGTGAAGCCCTTGACCACGCCGGTGAGCGAGAACTGGGCGGTCTGGCCGCGCGCCCACGAGGAGTCGAAGAGCTTGCCGTTGCGGTAGAGCACTCCGACGTACTGCACGGTCACGGTCGAGGTCGGCTTCGCCGCCGCGCCCTTGCCGACGACG
>JAODNL010000516.1 GCA_025465405.1 Pseudonocardiales bacterium
CGTCGCCGGCCTGGACATCGGATTCGCCAAGCTGGTGCTTCTGGTTTTCGGCTAGCACCCCCGGCTGAGCCCAGCCGGACCCGAGAATCCGTCAACGAGCAAGAGAAGAGAGACAGTGCCCGAGTACGACGACGACGTCCGGGGCGACGAGCACCCCGAACTCGACAACCCGTTCGGCGTCGCCCGCAGCGAAGCCGCCGAGTCCGCCGACGACGGCCCGACCGACCTCACCGAGGCGGCGCGCCTGCTCGGGGCTGAGGACGGCGAGCCGGTCGGCACCGCCGCCGACTCCGACGAGCTCGACGTTCCGGAGCTCGCGGAGGTCCCGACAGCCGACGCACTCGAGACAATCGAGACACTCGAGGAGCCAAGCGCGGACGGCACGGCTGGTGCCGCCGAGGCCGAGACGGATGCGGTCGAGACGGATGCGGTCGAGACGGCTGCGGCCGAGACGGATGCGGCCGAGACGGCTGCGGCCGGCGAGGACGAGTCCGAAGAGGATCCCGTCGAGGCGCTGCGCCACACGCTGCGCAACCAGATCGGCGACTGGTACGTCGTGCACTCCTACGCCGGTTACGAGAACAAGGTCAAGACGAATCTCGAGAGCCGGATCCAGTCGCTGGACATGGAGGACTACATCTTCCAGGTCGAGGTTCCCACCGAAGAGGTCGTCGAGATCAAGAACGGGAAGCGCCAGCAGGTACAGCGCAAGGTCTTCCCCGGCTACATCCTCGTCCGGATGGACCTCAACGACGAGTCGTGGGGGGCGGTCCGCAACACCCCCGGTGTCACCGGATTCGTGGGCGCCACGTCGCGCCCGTCGCCGTTGACCCTGGACGAGGTCGTCAAGATCCTCGCGCCGGCCACCCAGAAGGCCGCGTCGGTCACCGCCGGTCGCGGTGCGACGGCGCCCGGCGAGAAGCCCAAGATCGAGGTCGTCGACTTCCAGGTCGGCGAATCGGTCACCGTCATGGACGGCCCGTTCGCCACGCTGCCGGCGACGATCAGCGAGATCGACCCGGTGCATCAGAAGCTGCACGTCCTGGTGTCGATCTTCGGCCGCGAGACGCCGGTCGAACTGTCCTTCAGCCAGGTCTCCAAGATTTAGCAACGAACAACCCGTCGAGAAGAAGAGAAGTCATGCCTCCCAAGAAGAAGCTCGCCGCGATCATCAAGCTGCAGATCCAGGCGGGCGCTGCCAACCCGGCGCCGCCGGTCGGTCCCGCACTCGGCCAGCACGGCGTCAACATCATGGAGTTCTGCAAGGCGTACAACGCGGCCACCGAGTCGCAGCGCGGGCAGATCGTCCCCGTCGAGATCTCGGTCTACGAGGACCGCTCGTTCACGTTCGTCACCAAGACGCCGCCGGCCGCGCGCCTGCTGCTGAAGGCCGCGGGCGTCGAGAAGGGCAGCGGCGAGCCGCACAAGACCAAGGTGGCCAAGGTGTCGATGGCCCAGGTCCGCGAGATCGCCGAGACCAAGATGGAAGACCTCAACGCCAACGACATCGACCAGGCCGCGAAGATCATCGCGGGCACAGCCCGCTCGATGGGGATCACGGTCGAAGGCTGATCACCCTTTCCCCGCCTGGAACCGGCTCATCGCTAGACGGCCGGCGCCCGGCGGAATCGTGATCGACAACCAGCACAGCGTGGGAGGGCGCCGAAGGCCGGCGCTCGTCGACCACTAGCTCCCGAGGAGGAGTTGCACCATGAAGCACAGCAAGGCATACCGCAAGGCGGCCGAACTGATCGAACCCGACAAGATCTACTCGCCGCTCGAGGCCGCCAACCTGGCCAAGCAGGCCTCGCCCACCAAGTTCGATGCGACCGTCGAGGTCGCGATGCGCCTGGGTGTCGACCCGCGCAAGGCCGACCAGATGGTCCGCGGCACGGTCAGCCTGCCGCACGGCACCGGCAAGACCGCCCGCGTCATCGTCTTCGCGACCGGCGACAAGGCCGAAGAGGCACGGGCCGCCGGAGCGGACAAGGTCGGCAGTGACGACCTGATCGCCGAGATCAACGACGGATTCCTGGACTTCGACGCGGCGATCGCCACGCCGGACCAGATGGCCAAGGTGGGCCGGATCGCGCGCGTGCTCGGCCCGCGTGGCCTGATGCCCAACCCGAAAACGGGCACCGTGACGCCGGACGTCGCCAAGGCCGTCGCCGACATCAAGGGCGGCAAGATCAGCTTCCGCGTCGACAAGCAGTCCAACCTGCATCTGGTCATCGGCAAGGCGTCCTTCGGCCCGGAGCAGCTCGTGGAGAACTACGCGGCCGCGTTGGACGAGATCCTGCGGGCCAAGCCGTCCGCGGCGAAGGGAAAGTACCTGCGGAAGGTCGTCTTCTCCACGACCATGGGCCCCGGCATCACGGTCGACTCGAACCGCACCCGCAACCTGCTCGAGGACGCGGCAACCCAGGGCTGAGTCCGTCCTGCGTCCCACGGCCTGGCACCGCGCGGCGCGTGCCGAATCGACGAAATGAGATCGATGCGTCACGCTCTGCGGCCGGTGCTGGCCGCCCTTCTGCTCGCAAGCTCGGTGGTTGCGGTGGCGGCCGGTCCGGCGCCCGCGGCCCACGCCGTGACCCCTAGCCCTTACACCGCGGTCACGCCGACGCGAATTCTGGACACCCGCAGCGGGACCGGTGCGCCGAAGAAGCCCGTGGCGCCGCGCGCCACTGTGTCGCTGCGGGTTATCGGTGGCGTGGTGCCATCGGCTGTCTCGGCGGTCGTGCTGAACGTGACGGCGACGCAGCCGACGGGCAGCGGGTACCTGACGGTGTGGGCGCATGGCGGGAGCCGCCCGCCGGTATCCGCGCTCAATTTCGGTCGGGGCCAGACGGTCCCGAACCTCGTCGTCGCGGCGGTCAGTACTGACGGCCGGGTCGACCTGTACAACGGTTCCGGCGGGTCGGTGCAGTTGATCGCCGACGTGTCGGGGTACTTCCGGGGAACGGCGTCCACAGCTCAGGGCACCTACACGCCCACGACGCCGACTCGCGTGCTCGGCCCGGGCAAGACCGTCCCCGCAAACACGGCGACGACGTTCGCGGTGAACGCCAACCGCAGCGGGGTGCCCGTGAACGCCTCGGCCGTCGTCGTCAACCTGACCGTGACCGGCCCGACCGCCGTCCGTGGTGTCGCGACCGCCTACCCGTACGGCGGCTCGATGCCGGCGACCTCCAACCTGAACTTCACGCGCGGCCAGACCGTGGCCGACCTGGCTGTGATCCCGGTCGGCGCGGGCGGAAAGATCAGCCTCTACAACGCTTCCGCCGGCTCCGCCCAGCTCCTGGCCGACATCTCCGGGTACTTCCTGGCCGGGGATCCTGTGAACGGCGGGGGACTGGGGGCACTGACGCCGGCCCGCCTGCTCGACACACGAACCCCAGGTGGTGGTGGCGCCCTGCCCGGGCATTCGGTTCGCGCGCTGTCGGTCGTCGGCCGAGCGGGGGTGCCGCTGTCGCACGTGCGAGCCGTCGTCCTCAACGTGACGGTGACCCAGCCTGCGACCGGCGGCTTCCTCACCGTCTACTCCGGCAGCACTCGCCCGACCGCATCCAATCTGAACTTCGTCCGTAGTCAGACGGTGCCGAATCTGGTGCTTGCTCCGGTCGGCAACGACGGCACAGTGCGGTTCTACAACGGCTCCGGCGGCACGGTGCACGTGATCGCGGACGTGTCCGGCTACGTGCTCGGCGCCGCCGCCCCGCTACCGGCAGTCACCTCGACCAGCCGCTACGTCCGCAACATCACCGGCAGCGCGACGTCGGACTACACCCTGATGAAGGCCGAGGGCCAGGCCGACGCCACCGCCGGGTCGAAGCTCGCCGTGCTGGACATCGGCGCCCAGCTGAACAACGGGAACGGCGTGGCGCTATCTGTGATCGACCGGCAGATCACCTATCCGCAGCTGGTCAACGCGGTGCAGGGCTACTTGGACGGGTTCGCGTCCGTGGCCGGCGCCAGCGGGACAGTCGCTGTCGCCACCAACAACGGCGCCGATAATTGGACCACCTATCCGGCGCAGCAGCGTGGGGCCGACTGGGCGAACCAGGTCGTCGACCCGCTCGTCCCCGCGGCCGGGATCACCGTCGTGGGCGCGAACGACATCGAAGGCGCCTTCTTCAGCACCGAGCAGGAGGCCGAGCAGTGGGAGGCCGCCTATCTGGCTGCGGCCACGACCCAGAAGCTGATCTTCATCGGATCGGCGGACGGCTGTCCCACCACCTTCGGCAGCACCGGTCAGACGTGCTCATTCGGATGGACGCAGGCCAATTACTACACGCTGGCCGGCGGCCTGGATCCGTCACACATCCAGGCATTGCCGCAGATCTATCTCGGCGACCAGGCCACGCAGTGGGCGAACATCGACGCCACCGGCGGCACGGGCATCTCCTTCGCCGGAGCGCTTACTGAGCACGCGGCGTGTCCGACGGCCACCTCGCCCGGATGTTCGTTCGCACCCCTGAAGCCGAGTCAGGGGTGGGCGGCGCTGTATCACGCGGTGTCAACGGTCCTCACGTCACCGGACCTGCCCGTGACGAGCGACCTGCGCGTGGATTCCTGACCGCTGCGGGCGACGGGCCGGCACCATCCCTCCCCGGTGCCGCCGGACCGCCACCCGCAGCGTGGCTACGACCGGTACGGCTGTCCCGGGTCGATGCCATGCGAGGCGAACACATCTGCGATCGCCTGCAAGGGAGCTCGCCGAGCGATCGGCGTGCGCAGTGCGAGGGCCAGCAGGTGGCAGCGGTGTTCGCCGAAACTCATCCCGTTGTCGGGGTACTCAGCCAGTGCGGCGCCCGGCGCCAAGGGCAGGCACAGTGGCGGCATGACCTGGCGCAGTGTCGGTCGCAGCAGCGTGAGAAGTCCGAGTGGCAGCGCGTCGACGTGCGGCAGGTACAGCACGGCCGACGCCGGTCGGCGCAAACGCTGGCCGTCGGTCGGGCACGCGAGCAACCACGGCACGGGCTCGCCGAGCAGCGCCGTGGTGATCGTCGCGACGAAGGCCGACAGCGCGTCCGCACGCGGGGACAGCATGATCCGGACCGCAGCCGATCTACTGCGGGTGGGCAGCCAGTCGTCGCCCCAGGTTCGCCACCAGCCGTCGCGGCCGACCACGTCGTGCCGGTCGACGACCGACACGCCATCGATGACGATCCGCGAGGCGCTGCCGGCGTGGGCGGACCGGTACAGGCCGGCGAGTGGCAGCCACGGCCGGCCGAGCTCGACCGGTGGCGCCACGATCGGGTTGAACCAACGGCGGTACAGCTCGTTGGCCAGCGCCGTCCGGCGGCCGCTCGCCTGGACCCGCCGTGTGATGGACAGTGCGCTGCGAAGTTGAGGACGTGCCCATTCTGGCCAGCGGCCGGACGCGGCGTCGGGGCGCCGTGGTGGCACCTCGTGGTCCTGTTCCGCGTCCGACCCCCAGCCGCCCCCCGGCACGATCAATCGATTCCGCGAGGCACCAGCGCACCCTGCGGGGTTCCCGTGCCGACGCGGAGTGTCGTCATCGCTGTTCTGACCCCCGTGCAGAACAGTGACTCGATGCCCATCGGCGGGCGATCGGCCGCCCTCTGGATAGCCCGTCATGGTTCACCTCCGTCGTCGGAGGTCAGGAGTGCGGTGCCCCCGCGCTGATACATCGACGGTCAGGTATCAGCGCGGCGGGGGACTCGCTCCTGAGTATTGACGATGCGCAGCCCGCGAGCCTGGTGGACGTCACGTCGTGCACTTACGCTCCCCACCGGGGGATGCCGCCCGACCGAAGGACGTGAGGTGGCCATGATCGGCGCAGATCCGGTACCTGAGACGCTCTCGTCTCGCGCGGCGTCGCTGTTCTCTGCCTACCGCGCGGGCGACGAGGCGAAGATGGGTGAGCTCGTCACGCTGCTGTCACCGATCTTGTGGCACACCGTGCGCGCCCAGCGGTTGGATCGCGAATCCGCGGAAGACGTGCTGCAGACGGCGTGGCTGGCACTCGTCCGCAGCGCCGACTCGATCAGCGATCCGCAGGCCGTGCTGCAGTGGCTGATCGTCAGCGCCCGGCGCGAAGCATGGCGAGTCGTGAAGCGTGAGGACCGCGTCGAGCCGAAGGACTTCGAAGCCGACGAATTCGTCAGCCCGACCCGAGACCTGCCTGAGGAGATGGTCCTGCGCAACGACGGCGACTCCCGGCTGTGGCAGCACATCTCGGAACTGCCGGAGCGCTGCCGAGCGCTGCTGCGGGTGATCGCGTTCGCCGACCGTCCCGACTATGCCGAGGTCGCGCGGTCACTCGGCATGCCGGTCGGCAGCATCGGCCCGACCCGCGGTCGGTGCCTTGCCAAGCTTCGAATGCAACTTGCGAACGACCCCGGATGGGAGAGCTCATGAGCACCCCACGCGACAGGTCGCACCTCGCCGAACTTGCGGCCGGACCGATCGACGCTGAGGACGTGCGCGTCCTGGGTGAGATCGCCGCGCTGTACCAGTCACTCGATCCCGTTCCCAGCGCTCTCGTCGAGCGCATTCAGTTCGGGATCACGCTCGACGCGCTGCACGCGGAGGTCGCCGAGCTCCAGCGCAATGGCGAGCGTGTCGGCGGGCGTTCCGGGGCGGCTACGGCCGACCAGACCGTGACATTCACCAGTGCCAGCTTGACCACGATGGTGGCCATCACCTCGATCTCCGCCGGCCGCGCGCGTCTCGACGGCTGGGTTGCTCCGGGCGACGGCATCGCCGTCGAGCTGCGGGTGATCGGCGAGACGCGCCACACGACCGCCGACTCCGACGGTCGCTTCGTCTTCGATGACGTACCCCGTGGCCTGGCGCAGCTCGTCCTGCGCCGACCAGGAACGCCCGCGCCGCCGCCGGTGATAACGCCGTCCATCGAGTTGTGAGGACGACCGGATTTGGAGCGGTTCGCGCCGGTCGCGTACCGTAGAACACTGATCCACCCGAAGACCGCTGGTCGTCACGTGCGCGCACGTGACCGAACGCCTCCGGAGCGCCGGAGCGGCCCGCGCAGGATGGACGGTTCGGTGATCACGCCGCCCCGTGCGCCCCTGCGCCGGGGCGTTTCTCGTCTCTGAAGTGCCGGAACCGCCAGCCCGACACGAAGGAGAGGAGGAAGCCCATGCCGAACCCCGAGAAGGTCAGCGCGGTTGCCGAGCTCACCGAGCACTTCACCAGCTCGTCCGCGGCGGTCATCACCGAGTACCGCGGCCTGACGGTCAAGCAGGTCACGGACTTGCGCCGTGCTCTCGGCCGCGACACCACGTACGCGGTCGTCAAGAACACGCTCACCAAGCGGGCCGCCGCGGAGGCGGGCGTCGCGATCGACGACAGCCTGCTCAGTGGCCCGACGGCAATCGCGTTCGTCTCCGGTGACCCGGTCGAGGCGGCCAAGGGTCTGCGCGACTTCGCCCGGACCAACCCGCTGCTCGTCATCAAGGGTGGCGTGCTCGACGGCAAGTCGCTGTCGGCCGACGAGGTCAACAAGATCGCCGACCTCGAGTCGCGCGATGTGCTGCTCGCCAAGCTCGCCGGGGCGCTCAAGGCGCTGCCGACGCGTGCGGCCGGCCTGTTCCAGGCACCGCTGTCGCAGATGGCCCGCCTGGCCAAGGCGCTCGAGGAGAAGAAGGCGGCCGAGGCTCCCACAACCGAGGCTGCTGTCGCCGAGGCTCCGGCCGAGGCATCCGAAACCCCCGCCGAGCCGGCGGAGTAACCCCGGGGTCCACCACCCCATCCGAGCGCCGGCTCACCCGGCAACACGAGAAAGGACGCCAATCATGGCGAAGCTCAGCACCGACGA
>JAODNL010000556.1 GCA_025465405.1 Pseudonocardiales bacterium
CCGCGCCCGCCGCACCGAGATCGCCGACCTCCTTCAGACCACCGTCCGCGCCGGACGGCCCCTACCCGACCTCGACAGCGTCCGACAGCGGCTGCGTATCGACGGCCCCCTCGCCGACGTGCCCACCCTGGCCGTATATCTCACCGACTGGCTCACCGGACTGAAGATCGACGAGAACACCGTGCGCGGCTACGAGTCCCACATCCGGGTACACCTCATCGCGCACCTCGGCGACATCCCCCTCGACAAGCTGCGCGCCCACCACGTCAAGGCCATGTTCGCCGCGATCGAGGCCCGTAACGCCGAGATCCGCAAGGCCAGGGCAAGCAGTGACAAACAGATCCGGGCCAGCGTGCGTGGCATCCGCCCGACCGGCCCGGCCACCCGGCAGCGCATCCGCGCCACCCTGCGCAAAGCCATCAACGACGCCCTCGCCGAAGAACTCATCGTCGGCTCCAACCCCGCCACTCTGGTCAAGACCCCCGGCGACCGGGCACTGCCCATCGTCTGGGAGACCGAGCGGGTGCAGCGGTGGAAAGCCACCGGCGAGGTACCCGGACCGGTCATGGTCTGGACCGACGAGCAACTCGCGCAGTTCCTCGACTACACCGCCGACCACGACCCCGACCTGCACCCGATGTTGCACTTCATGGCCTACCGCGGCCCCCGCCGCGGTGAGGCGTGCGGGTTGCGCGACGCCGAGGTCCGACTCGGCAAGCGCGAGGCGACCATCAACAACCAGATCGCCGTCCACGGCTACGCCACCAGACAGAAACCGCCCAAGAGCAAGGCCGGCAACCGTGACCTGACCTTCGACGCCGACACCGCCGCGGTGCTCACCGCCTACAAGGCCCGCCGCGCCGCCCAACGCCTCGCCGCTGGCGCCGACTGGCCCGACACCGGGCTGTTCTTCGTCCGCCCCGACGGCCACCCCTGGCACCCCAGCGCCGTCACCCAACGCTTCCGCAAACTCGTCCGCCGCTCCGGGCTCCCACCCATCCGGCTGCACGACCTCCGTCATGGCGCCGCCACCCTCGCCCTCGCCGCCGGCGTCGACATCAAAGTCGTCCAAGAGCAGCTCGGCCACTCCACCTCGACCCTGACCCGCGACACCTACCAGAGCGTCGTCAAACAGCTACACCACAACGCCGCCGACGCCGTCGCCGAGAAAATCAAAGGCAAGCGTCGTAGGAGCGCCTGACCCAGGCGCGGCTGCAATCGGCGATGGCCGAAGCACGAACGGGGGGCCGCCCAGGTGTGGCCTGGGCGGCCCTCCGTTCGTGCCCGCGCAGCGCGCGGCTCGCCTATCACCATGAAGTTTCTGATGTGGTCGAAGACGCGTTTGGCCACGCTCAGACCGCTCGACCCGGTCGGTATCCAGATACCCCGAGCCGAATCCCTGACCGGCTCCGATGCTAATCGCGAGTGGTCGCCGTGGTGAGGGCATAAAGCAGGGCAGCGATCGTCGTGCCGCCGACGATCTGTCTCGCGGCAATCATGTCGGACACCTTGGTAAGAGGAATCCACGCTGCGTGGTCTGCTTCGATTGCCTCGATTGGGTTTCCGGTATAAATGGCCGTATTCGTAGTGAAGATGTGATGTTGGGCGTCCATGAGGCCGTTTGAAGGTTCGATGTAGAGCAACGGTTGCAGGGGCCCGGGACGCCAGCCGGTTTCCTCTTCGACTTCACGGGCGGCGGCGACTGCTGCGTCTTCCCCGGCGTCGATGCCACCCATAGGGATCTCGTACGCCCACGTGCCAGTAATGAACCGGTGACGCCATAGCAGCAGCACTTCCTGCTGTTCGTTGAGCACGACGGCGCCAGCGCCGGGGCCTGTACGGATCAATCGATGATCTATGTGGCGTCCGTCTGGTAGCTCTACATCGGCAAGGCGGATGTCGAGCCATTGGTCGGCGTACAGGGGCTGCTCCGAGTGCACGCGCCATTGCATCTGCCGAGTATGGCACTCACAGTGGGAGGGACAACGCGCTGTCCGCGCGGCACATGAGGTCCTGCGCGGCGTGGGTGTCGCGATAGGGGGCCAGTGCGCTGACCATCGCGGCGAGGCGCTCTCGGATACGCCACGATTCCATCCCGGCAGCCTCGTGGAGAGCAAGCTCCGCGTGGGCGACGCCCTCCTCGACCTCTGCTCGCGCTGCGAGCGTCATGGATAGCGTGGCCATGCCATAGACGCGAGCGCGCGTGCTAAACAGGGCCTTCGAGTTGACTGCTTCCCGCGCGTAGGACTTGGCCGCCGAGGTGTCGCCGAGCCGCATCAGTGCTTCAGCGTGTTTGATCTTAGTGTTTTCGGGTTGAACGTAGCCGGTCTCGGGCGGCTCGTTCTCGACGATGACTTGCGCTGCTGCCACCTCAGCAAGACGCATCTGATCGTGACAGCTCGCGCGGTCTCCGATCCTCGCGTACGACTTGGCTTGCATCGCGTGCAGATCTGTGCGTAACGCCGGGGACAAGAACCCCTGGCCAGCGCGGAGTGCCGTCTCGGCGTACTGGATGGCGAGCCGGAAGTCCCCGAGATGGATCGCCTGATTGGTGAGAAGCGCGACGACGTAGCCGCCGAACGCTTTGTCCCCCGACGCCTTCGCCATCCGCAGCGCGTGGAAGAAGTAACGCTGCGCAAGGGCTTGCGTTT
Organism: Pseudonocardiales bacterium; assembly: GCA_025465405.1. Lineage (GTDB taxonomy): Bacteria > Actinomycetota > Actinomycetes > Mycobacteriales > Jatrophihabitantaceae > RYN-117. Next base: position 2,652 of record JAODNL010000556.1, read on the forward strand.
GTCGTTCGGCGTCGTACGCGCAGATGCCCGCCAACGCGACAAGCCCACCCACGGCACGGAATAACAAGCGCCCGGTGGCATCATCGTAGCGGCCATCGAGCATGGGCGTGATCTGCACGGCGAGCTGATTGACCAGGCGCGGTCGCACTGGCACACCGCCAACGCGGCGATACATCTGCTCGTAGTGGGCTCGTGCAGCGAGCACCTGCGCCACATCGCTCTGACCAATCAACTGGCCGTTGTGGCGGGATACGTCGATATCTAGAGGCGGGTTCTCCCACTCAAACAGTGGTAGAACCGCGTCTGCGCCTGTCACGAGAGTTCGAGCCTGGGCAGCCGTTCGAGCTCGGTCATCGGCACGCCACAATGCCTTCGCCTGTTCGACCACCCGTCTCAGGGTCAGGCCGGAGGTGCCGACGACCTTGCCCTCCATGCCGATGTCGGCGAGCGCGAGGCTCCGCCCAAGCCTCGCGCTCAG
>JAODNL010000559.1 GCA_025465405.1 Pseudonocardiales bacterium
AAACGACTGGAGGCCCCGACGAGTCGAGGCCTACAGTGCGCAGGCGACTCTGACGTCGTAGTAGAGATCGAACTCGTGCGGGTGAGGGCGCAGGCGGATCGGGTCGATCTCGTTGGCACGCTTGTAGTCGACCCACGCACCGATGATGTCGTCGGTGAAGACACCACCCTCCTGCAGGTACTCGTTGTCCTTCTCCAGCGCGTCCAGCACCTCACCCAGCGAACCCGGTACCTGTGCGATCGAGGCGGCTTCGTCCGGCGGCAGCTCGTAGAGGTCCTTGTCCACCGGCGCGGGTGGCTCGATCTTGTTCTTGATGCCGTCGACACCGGCGAGCAGCATCGCGGAGAACGCGAGGTACGGGTTGCAGGACGGGTCGGGGATCCGGAACTCGATGCGCTTGGCCTTCGGGTTGCTACCGGTGATCGGCACCCGGATGCACGCGGAGCGGTTGCCGGAGCTGTACACCAGGTTGACCGGTGCCTCGTAGCCGGGCACGAGGCGGTGGTAGGAGTTCACGGTCGGGTTGGTGAAGGCCAGCAGTGAGGGTGCGTGGTGCAGTAGCCCGCCGATGTAGAAGCGAGCAGTGTCCGACAGCCCGGCGTAACCGAGCTCGTCATAGAACAGCGGTGTGCCGTCCTTCCACAACGACTGGTGACAGTGCATACCTGAACCGTTGTCGCCGAACAGCGGCTTCGGCATGAACGTCGCGGTCTTGCCGTTGGCCCACGCGACGTTCTTGATGATGTATTTGAACTTCTGCACGTCGTCGGCAGCGTGGGTCAGCGTGTTGAACTTGTAGTTGATCTCGGCCTGTCCGGCCGTGCCGACCTCGTGGTGCGCCCGCTCGAGCTCGAGTCCGGCGTTGATCAGCGCGGTGCTCATCTCGTCGCGCAGATCGGCATAGTGGTCGACCGGAGGCAGCGGGAAGTAGCCGCCCTTGTACCGGGTCTTGTAGCCGCGGTTGCCACCCTCCTCGATGCGGCCGGTGTTCCAGGCCCCCTCGATCGAGTCGATGTGATAGAAGCCCTCGTTCTGCGACGTCTGGAACCGCACGTCGTCGAACACGTAGAACTCCGCCTCAGGGCCGAAGTACACCGTGTCGGCAATGCCTGTCGACTTCAGATATGCCTCGGCCTTCGAGGCCACCTGGCGGGGGTCGCGCCCGTACGGCTCGCCGGTGCGCGGCTCGACGATCGAGAAGCCCACGTTCAGTGTCTTAGCGGCGCGGAACGGATCGACGTAGGCGGTCGCCGGATCCGGGATCAGCTTCATGTCCGACTTGTGGATCGCGGCGAAACCACGGATGGAACTGCCGTCGAACATGACCCCTTCGGTGAAGAAGTCGGCCGGCAGCGTCGCAGCCGGCACGTTGAAGTGCTGTTGCTGGCCCGGCAGGTCGGTGAACCGGACGTCGACGAACTCGACCCCTTCGGTTTCGATGAAGCGCAGGACCTCTTCGGAGCTAGTGAACATCCGTCCTCCGTGAGCAATGGTGGTGTAGCGAACCTAGGTAGGCGGGGTTGCCTGCCGGTGTCTCAAATGTTTCCGTGGTGTTTCGGCGGCGGCCGACAGTGCCAGTCACGCGCGCACGACCGCGGTGTCGGTGAAGCGGTCGTGCAGGCCGCGCCCGTCCCGGTCCCAGATGACCGCGGGGAGCAGGACGAGCAGCAGTGCGGTGCGGACGATGGCGCGGAACGGGTCGATCGCCGCCGGTCTGTCGACACGTACGACTCGCAGGCCGAACAAGTACATCCCGAGTGTGCGGCCGGCAACGAGCAGGCCGACTACGTAGTCCGCGGCGAACGGGATCAGGCTCCATGAACCGGGCAGGTGGCCGGCCGTGCCGTGCCCGGGGCCGGCCTGGACGAACAGCGCCGCGACGAGCGCCGATGCGAGCGCGTCGACGACGAATGCGCCCAGGCGCTGACCGGTCGTGGCCAGCGAACCCGGCCCGCGTTCGGGCAGGCCGAGACGCTGGCCCCGATAGGCCTGGGGCGCGGTCCGCGCCGGCGCACCGGGCTCGCGATCGGGCACTACGACCGCCGACGCACCGTGCGCTGCATGTTGCGCATCTTCGCGCCTGGCGGCAGCGGGCCCTGGGGGAGTGGGTTGCGCCCACCGCCGCCGAGGGCGGCCAGGCGCTTGTCCAGAGCGCTCACCTGCTCCTTGCTGAGATTGGTGGGCAGCTTGACGAGGTAACGGTTGAGCCTGGCCAGCCGGACCTCGCCGTCACTGGTACCGACGATGACGTCATAGATCGGAGTATCTCCGGACAGGCGGGCGACCTTCTTCTTCTCCTGCGCGATCAGACCGCGGACCCGGTGTTGCGCGCCCTCGCCGACGAGTACGACTCCGGGTCGCCCGACAAGCCGGTGCACGGCGTCGAGTTGTGTCGTGCCCGCGACCGCCTGGGTCAACCGCCAGTCGCCCCGCAGCTGCTGCTGCAGCATCCAACCGGCGGCGCCGGGCTGGCCTTCGGCCTGGGTGAACATCGAGCGCTGGGCCCGCCGGCTGAACACGAACATCGCCGCGAGTATCCCGAACATCAGCGCGAGTGGGATCGGGTAGTACGGCGATCCGGTCAGTACGAACACGATGACGTACACGATCGCCGCCGCCAGCGCACCGAAGATCACGAGGTACGGGAGGAACCGCGGATCGTTCTGCCGGGTGAGTGTGAATGCCTGCCGGAGGTTGCCCCAGGTCTCGCGGCGGCGCTGGCGCTTGACGCCACGCGCCGCCTTCTTCTCGGCACGACTGAGTTTGGCGGGCCCGCTCGGCCCGGCGGTCTTCGCCATGCGGCAAGGATAGATGTGGCGCGAAAACCGGCGGCGGCGCCTTCGGGCGGCGCCGTGACCATGGCGCGATTTGTCGGATGCCGATTCGTTACGCATACTCCGTCGGGTACTCAGTTCGTTAGCTGTCTGTTAAGAGGATCTCCATGGGTCGACACCGAGCCCGGGCGCGTGCACCCCGCGGGCCCCGCGCGATTCTGATCGCGACCGTGGCCGCGCTCGTCGGCATGCTGTGTCAGGTCTCGACGGCCGACGCCGCACCCGCGCCTGCGGTTGGGCACCTCGATCGCGCGGCGCAGAGCTCGTCCGGCGTCATCACGATCAATGGCTGGGCGTTCGA
>JAODNL010000593.1 GCA_025465405.1 Pseudonocardiales bacterium
CGTGCCTGGTTCGCGGCGGGAGCGACGGCCGGCGCCACGATCGCGGGGTATGCCGTCAGCCGGACCACCGGGTTGCCCGGTGATCACAAAGGTGACGTCGGCAACTGGCTGGAGCCGCTCGGGCTCGCGTCGCTACTCGTCGAGGGTGTCGTCGTGCTGCTCGCCGCCGCTCGGCTCGCGGGCGCATACCAGCGCTCGGCATCTCGGTCGGTGTCAGTGCCTGATGTGCCCGTGCCTGGTGTGGCTGTCCCTGATGTCGCCGTACTTGTCGGGCCGGCCACCGGAATCGCCATGATGAACGCCGAGCCGTAACCTTCGCGGCTGACCGCACGCACCGAACCGCCGTGGGCCTGGACGACCGCCTTCACGATCGCCAGGCCCATTCCGGTGCCTCCGCGAGAACCGCTGCGGAAGCTGTCGAACACGAAGGGCAGCTCGTCTGGCGGAATCCCGATGCCGTCGTCCAGGACCTCCAACAGCACGTCCGCACCGTCACGATGGGCCGTGATCGCGATGCGACCACCGGCGTCCGTGTACCGGACGGCATTGTCGAGCAGGCTGTCCAGCGCCGTGATCAGGCGATCGGCGTCGCCAACGAGTGAGCCGGCATCGGTGTTGATTCGCCACAGCCGATCAGCGACCGGTCCCCAGCGTTTGATCGTCTGCTGCAGCAGAAGGTCGAAGTCGATCCGCTCGGGCAGAAGCGTCGAGCGCTCGTCGAGCTGGGCCAGGGTGAGCAGGCGGGTAGAGATTCGTGTGAGCTTGTCCAGCTCCTCCAGGACGATTGCCGTGTCTTCACGCACCTGGGGAAGCACTGCCTGCTCGCGGATCAGCTCGGCATAGCCGCGTGCAACCGTGAGCGGCGTGCGCAGCTCGTGAGAGGCGAACCGGACGAACCGTCGCTGGGCATCCCGAATCCGACGCTCACTGTCCGCGTGCCGGTGCGCCTCGTGCACGGCGGCGATGCGGCGCCGCACGTGCCAGACCATGGCGAGGAAAACCATGGTCATCAGCGGGACCTCGGTGGTCTCCTCCCAGCCGATCACACCGTTGCGCACATGTCCGGCAAGCGCTGCGCCGGTGAGCGCGCAGACGAAGCACAACACGACCAACGTCCGCCTCGACGTCCAAGGGTGGATGCCGTAGACGAGCGCGAGGCTGATCCACACGAAATGGAACGGGATGGTCTCCTCTCCCGGCAAGTCGAACATCAGGGCGACGTTGACAGCGGCGAAAAGCACCCATCCGGAGAAGAGCCAGCGTTCAGCTCGCGATGAAGCAGTAACCGACATTACGCACTGTCTCGATCAGATCGCGCTCGAGCTTTGCCCGAAGACGTCCTACGCAAACATCGACGACGTTGCTTCCCGGGTCAAAGGAATAACCCCAGACGTCTCCCAGCAATTCAATCCGCGTACATACCTCATTCGCATGCCGCATCAGGTGTTCCATCAGAACGAACTCGCGCGGCGACAGCAGGATCACTCGCTCGCCGACCCGCAGCACGCGCCGCTGCAGATCGAGCCGGACACCGCCCACGTCCAGCCAGCGTGACAGCGAAACCGTCGATTGCTGATCGATGCGGTGCTTTACCCGCTCGACCAGCTCCGCGATGGCAAACGGCTTCGCCAGGTAGTCGACGGCGCCCAGGCGCAGGCAGCGCACCCTCGATTCGACGTCGCCCACCGCCGACAGCACCAGAACTCGCTGCGCCGGGTTCGCTTCGACGACGCGGCGGAGAACCTCATATCCATCAAAGTCCGGTAGCAGCAGATCCAGAATTATCAAGGCGTAGTCGTTGGTGGCAGCCAGCCGCATGGCCTCGAAGGCCGTCGCCGCGGAGTCGACCTGGAAGCCATGCGCTTCGATGGATCTTGCTACGAAACGGCAGATGCGCAGCTCGTCGTCGACGACAAGTACCTTGGTCATTTCGCCCCCGAAGGAACGCGCGCCGCCGGCTCCCCCGTGGATGGCGGTGCGCGTCACGATTAGCCGCTTCTGTTTAACGGCAGTGAGTTCCTCTTGCAAGGACCATGTCACGGGATGACCAAGTTGACATCTTCGGCACCGCGCAACCATTGCCGCTTACGCGGTTACTCGCCCGCTAAGCGCCCGACGTCCCGATTAGTGGCCATTCAGGCCGACATTGTTAGGTACCCGCGCCGCGGCGTGAAGGCGTGATGACGGACCAATGACGATGTCGTCATGATCTCCCGATGGGCGGGCTCAGGCTCCTACCCTTCCGGTCCAGGGCGTGGTTTTGAGGGCACGCTCGAGTCGTTCGCGTAAGTAGACGCGGCGTCGCCGGGAAGGTGGGGGTCCATGGCCGACGACGCCCGCGCGGCCACTGGCCGTGTGTCCCTGAGACGCGCCGTGCGGCTCGCACTCCTTGCCGTCGGCCTCGCGGCGATCACGCTGCTGAATCCGCAATCGGCCAGCGCGCACGCGCAGCTGGTGCGGTCCGACCCGAGCAACGGCGCGACGGTCGCGCAGGCACCGGGTTCGGTCCGGCTGTGGTTCAGCGAGGCGATCTCGCCACGGCTGAGTTCGGCGCGGCTGGTCGACCGAACGGGCGGCTCCGTCACGGGCACGTCGGAGTCCGTGCGCGGGGGGCAGACGCTGGAGCTGCGGTTGCCGAGAATCGTTAATGGCACGTACGGCGTCCTTTGGCGGGTGCTGGCCGAGGACGACGGGCATACCACCAGCGGCGTCGTCGTCTTCAACGTCGGTGCCGCGAGCGGCTCGTCGGCGATCGTCGCCGGCGGTGCCGCCGCGACGTCGTCGCCTTTGGACGTCACCCGCCGGTGGATCGGCATCGGACTGCTCGCCGGTCTGGTCGGCGGTCTAGCCGTGGCCGGATTCGTCCTCGGCGGGGTGCGTGCCGGCTCGGGCGGCGATTCGCTGGACGCCACTGTCCGGCTCGTCCGGCGCCGGATCCTCACCCTCGCCTCCTGGTGCGCCGGCCTGGCCGCGCTCGCCGGCGTCGCCGATCTCGTGGCCGAGGCGCGACGGGTCGCGGCGGCCGGTAGCTCCCTCGGCACCGCGATGAGCGACCTCGTCTGGTCGACGCGGTGGGGTCATCTGTGGGTCGTGCGCGAGGCGGCGTTGCTCGCGCTGGTCCCCGTGCTGCGCTTGGCGCTGGCCCGAGTCCGCACCGGCGGTGCCCTTGGCTCGCGCCTCGCGGTCGGCGCGGCGGGCCTTGTTGCCGTGCGCGTCGCAGTGGAGGCGCTCGGCAGCCATGCCGCCGCGGTCGAGCCGTCACGCGGTTTCGCACTTGCGGCCGACGCTGTCCACATCGGGGCTGCGTGCGTGTGGCTCGGTGCGCTGCCGGCCCTCGCCCTGATACTTGGTCGCCCGTCGGCGGCCGGCGTCGGACGGGCTGACGTGGTACGAGCGTGCCGGCGTCCGTTCACCGTGCTCGTCTCGATCAGTGTCGGCCTCGTGCTGCTGACCGGTCTCTACAGCGCCGGCCGGGAAATCGAGTCGGTCGACAGCCTGGTCTCCACCGGGTACGGGCGGGCCCTTCTCGTCAAGATCGCGCTGCTGCTCGTGCTCAGCACGCTCGGCCTCGGCAACGCGCTACGGCTGCACGGCGACCCGCGGGGCGACGAGCACGGTGACCAGCGCGGGGTGCTGCGCTCGGTGCAGCGGCTGCTCGGCGCCTATCGCCCGACCCGGCGTCTGGTGCTGGCCGAAGCCGCAGCCGGCGCAATCCTCCTGACCGCCGTCGCTGTCCTGGTCGAGTCCGCGCCACCGCGCGGCCCGACAACCGCACCGGTGTCGACCGAGCAGCAGACGCGAAGCGGGTCGGTGGCAGATCTGGTCGTGTCCGTGTCCGCCACTCCCAACAGCCCTGGTGTGAACGCGTTCACCGTCGTGGCGGCGAGTTCGCGCCGCCCGCCGCCTGAGCCGGTCACCCGCCTGACGCTAAAGGTCAAGCAAGGCACCGCGAGCATCGTCGTACCACTTCAGCAGACCGCGCCCGGCCGGTACTTCGGCACGGCCCGCATCCCGGCCGCCGGAAGCATCGGATTCGACGCAGTGATCCAGCGTGGCGGGCAGCGGCTGGCCGTCGAGATCCCTTGGCAGGTCGGCGAGCCGGGTCCCGCGCGCGTGGTGACCGCACGCCGGCTGGCGCCCATCGTCGACGGGATGGCGCTGGCGTTGCTCATCGGCGGCGGCATCGCCGGTGCGGCGTGGGCATGGCGTCGACGGTCGGCGCGGCGCCGTCCGCCTGACCGGCCGCCCTCCGAACCGATCAATCGCGTGCTGGAGCGTCAGCCATGACCGCTCTCAGGCAGCGATATCAGCCGGCCCATGCGGGGGCGACGCGTGCGGTCCGGGTTCCGAGCTGTGTCGCCCTCGTGCTGGGTGCCGCCCTGGCTGTCGCCATGACGTCCGGTTCCGGGACCAGGCAGGCGAACGCCGATCCACCGCGACCGCCGGCCGTCGTCGACCCGACGCCCGTGCGGGCAACGGCGACGGCGACGGCGGCGCAACTCGGCCAGCTCGCGGGGCCGGTGGGTTCCGGCAGCGACCCGCGTGGCCCGGCCGTTCCAGGCCTGCCGCCCGGGACGGATCCGGCGGTCTCCGGACTCGCTGCGGACGGCATTCCCGTCGTGGCGCTCGACGCCTACCGGCGCGCGGCGAGCAGCGTCGCCGAGTCGGATCCGGGGTGCGGGCTGCCGTGGCAGCTCCTGGCTGCGATCGGCCGAGTCGAATCCGACCACGGCCGATTCGGCGACGCGGTCATCCACGCCGACGGCACGTCCACTCCGAAGATCATCGGGATTGCGCTCGACGGGTCGCGGTCGGCAACGATCCTGGACACCGATCGGGGGCGCCTCGACGGCGATCCCGTGTTCGATCGCGCTGTCGGGCCGATGCAGTTCATCCCATCCACGTGGGCCGCCTACGGCGTGGACGGCAACGGCGACGGGGTCGTCACCCCATTCAGCCTGTACGACGCGGCGCTGGCCGCCGCCCACTACCTCTGCGCTGCGGGCGGTGACCTGCGGGCGGTCGCCGGTCAGGCGCGCGCCGTGCTGGCCTACAACCAGTCCGACAGCTACCTCTCGATGGTGCTCGCCCTGGCCGCTGCCTACGCCGGGACCGCACCGGTGGCGGTACCGATGCAATCGGCACCGATCGCGTCACCGGCCTTCCCGCCGGTGAATCCGGGGCCGCCACCCGCCGTGCACACGTCCGCCGGACCCGACTCCGCGATGCACAGCCCCGCGAGCGGCCCGTCCACGTGGCCTACGACGCCAGGCACGCCACCGGTCACGTCGCCCCCGTCCCAGCCAGCCTCGTCCCAGCCGGCCACGTCGGCGCCGGCCCAGCCGTCGACCACACCGACACCGACGTCGAGCACCCCCACCGCTCCGGGGACGCCCAGTTGCCCGAGCACCACACCGACTGCGACAGCATCGCCAATCCCCATGCCCTCGGCGAACCCGACACCGACACCGACACCGACCCCGACTAGCTCGACCGCGACATCGACCGCGACATCGACCGCGACGCCGACCGCGACGCCGACCGCGACGCCGACCCCGATTCCGACCGCGACCGGCTGCCCGCCGACACCGACGCCGACACCGACACCGACATCGACGGGACCGCCCTGCGGCCCGAGCGCCAGCCCGACACCTACTGACCCGGCCGCCGTACCGACCCCGGTCGGATGCCCGACCTGAGCTCAGCGCGGTCCAGGTGACGGCCGGCCAGGTGACGGCCGGCCGGAGGCCGACGGCCGAGCGGGAACGCGCGCGGACAGGAAGAGCGCGCGCCGGGGGCAGGCGGCGACGGCCGCGTTCGCCGAGCGCAGGTCTCGGCCGACGAGCGCTCGAGCCGACACGACCGGAAAGCCCCACGAGTCGAAGCTGACGAGCTCGGGCGCGAGATGGCCGCAGATGCCGACGCCGTCGCAGGCGATCGGATTCACCTGCAGTCGCGTCCCGTGGCCGCGATGGTTGCCGGTCATGTCACACGCAGTCCGGCGTCGGGAAGAACTCGCCGACGCGGGGATGACGGCAGCGGCCGCGGCGAAGGTGGCACTGCACGTCCTCGGCGAACACGTCCAGCGCGCTGGCCACCATCCGCACCGCCCCGTCGGGGTGGCCGCATGCGCCCCGGCCGGAGATTTCGGCGAGGAACCGCTGCAGGCGTCGCATGTCGCGCCGCCCGCTGTCGGATTCGGCGAGCTCGGCGAGAACGTCGCTGACCGCCCGCAGCCCGAACACGCACGGCCCGCACTGGCGCGCGCTGTTGGCCGCGAGGTAGTAGGAGATGTCCGCCACCGCCACGAGCCCGCACGTGTCCGCCGGCACGGTCAGCAACACGCCGGCGCCGAGCGAGCGGCCGTGTCGCCGCATGCCTAGCTCGTCCGCGGGCAGCGCGGCGATGTCCTCCCAGGCCAGCCACGTCCCGCCATAACCGCCGACCAGGACGGCCTGCGGCGGCCGGCCGTCGGTGGCCGCCCATTCGGTGAGCACGGCACCGAGCAGGGTCTCCGGGGCCACCTCGATCACCGTCCTGCCGCGCTCGCCTGCGATCGTGAGCAGCGTCGTGCCCGCATGCCATTCGGCGCCGGTCCGAGCCGCCAGCGCCGTCCTCGCCAGCGTCTCGACGTTGTGGATCAGGGTCGGTTGCCCGTCGACTCCGCTTACCGCGGCGGGCTGCGTCCGGAAGGTGGGAAGAGCTCGTCCGCCGGACAGCGCGCTGACGATCGCACTCGACTCGCCGCTGAGGTAGCGATTCGGGCCGACCACGACGCGGATGTCCGGCTCGGCCAGCCCGGCGGCGCGCCGTTCGACGAGCGCTCGCCCGACCGCGGAACGCGCGGCCGCGTCACCGCCGTGCAGCCAGATGACGGCGTCTCGTGCCCCGACGGCCTCGGCTGCGCAGGCAATCCCGTCCAGCACGAGATGCGGCCGCAGCTGGAGCAGGGCACGGTCCTTGCCACTGGCCGGTTCGCTCTCGGCGCCGTTGGCCACGACGACTCCGCCGCCACCGGCGGCCAGATGCGTGCGCCACTTGGCCGCGGCCGGGAAGTGGCTACCGCCGCGACCGCTGAGCCCGATCACGTCGAGCGTGTCAACGAGCACCCGTCCGGCCGACCCGAGCGTGCGCGGCCGCGGCCCGAATACCGCCGTGTGCTCGAGCAGACCGTGCTCGGTCAGCGACGTCATCGCCCCCGGCGCATCGGTCGGAAAGTTCACGACATCGCCGAGCAGGCAGGTGGCCGACGGAGCGGGCGCGCGGCGGTCGTCACTGCCGACCAGATGCAGCTCCGCGGTCATCCCGGCAGCTCCGCGACGTGCTCGGCCGGGGTGCGCGCGGCGTAGCGGGACAGGGCGGCCACCACGACCAGGCCGCCGGTGAGGAGGTACAGCCAGCGCAGCGCGGCCGTGTCTCCGCCACCCAGCACGCCGTGCACCCACACGAGGACCAGGGCGACCGCGGCCACCTTGTGGATCGGCCACCAGGCGCGGGCCGGCAGATGCCCGGCGAGCGCCGCCGTCACTCCGGCCAGCAGCCCCGACCACAGGCCGACGATGCCCAGGGTGACCGCGACTGGCCGATAGCTTGCACCCATCGGGACGAATGCGCCCCACCACCCCACGCCGGCGAACCGATCGGTCGCGAGCACAACGATGTGCAGGCCGATGAACACAAGGGTGAATACGGCGAACGCGACGTGCAATCGGATCCGCACGGCCGGGCTGGGGCGTGACACGCGGCTGCGCCACGGATGCGACAGCAGCAGCCCCAGCAGCACGAGGGCAACGAGCAGCAGGTAGGCGCTGACGCCGGCCGCGCGGCCGATGATCCACGGCGCCATCCGGTTGCCGGACACCGACCGGAACGCGACCCCGATCACGATGCCGCTGAGCGCGCCGCTGACCGTTACCGCCGCGACCAGTCCGAGGGTTCGCACGCTGCGCGCTCCCGGGCGCGTACCCGCCGCCGTGGCCACTATGCGGCTCGCCAGATGACGTCAGTGCTGACGTCCTCGCTCATGCCGAGCAGGCCACTTGTCGTTACCCACAGCGCCCGCAGCCGATGCACTGCTGCCTTGTCGGCGATCCCGTCCCGCCCGGACAGGAACAGGACCTTGCTCCACACCTCGGCCATGGCCGGATCCGGGTCGACCACCGTGACCGCGAGCAGGCCCGCGCCGCCGGGG
>JAODNL010000597.1 GCA_025465405.1 Pseudonocardiales bacterium
CGAGTGCGCGACCGGCTCGGATCCACCCGGTAGAAGCGCTCGAACAGCCGCGCGGCCTGCTCGGGCGGCAGCCCCGGCCCCTCGTCGGCCACTTCCAGACGCACCCGATCACCCGCACACCGCAGTGCGACGTGGACCGGCGTGCCGTCGGGCGTATGGGTCAGAGCGTTGCCGAGCAGGTTCGCCAGTACCTGCCTGATCCGGTCGGCGTCGACGTCGACGAACAGCGGCCCGTCCGGGCCGGCGTATTCGATCGGCCGGCCGGGCGCCCGCACCCGGGCATCGGCCACGGCGTCCGCGGTGAGCGCGCCGAGGTCGACTTTCGCAAGCTTGAGCGGTCGCTCCTGGTCGAGATAGGCCAGCAGCAACAGGTCGTCGACCAACCCACCCATGCGCGACGCCTCGGCCTCGATGCGGCCCATGGCCCGGTTCCGGGCGGCTTCGTCGCCCAGTGCGCCCTTGCGGGCCAGCTCGGCGTACCCGCGGACCGTCGTCAGCGGGGTTCGCAACTCGTGGCTCGCGTCCGCGATGAACTGGCGCAGCGCCGTCTCACTATGCTCGCGGGCGGCGAATGCCGACTCGATCTGCACGAGCATCGCGTTGAACGTATTGGACAGTCGCCCGATCTCCGTGCCGGGCGGGCCTGGGGGCACCCGTCTCGACAGGTCGCCCGCGGCAATGTCTTCGGCGGCGCGTTCGACGGTTTCCAGCGGGCGCAGCCCCAGCCTTACGGCCACCATCGCGAGCGCGATCAGCACCACCAGCACGAGCAGAGCCACGAGCCAGGTGATCGTTTCCAGGCGACCGACCGTGGCATCGACGGAATGCAACGAGATCGCGACGGCGCGGGACCCTCCCGCGGGCTGCTCGATGGCACGGACCCGAAAGGCAGTACCGCCGTTCGTCGACGGAACCGTGAACGCCTTGCCCGCCTCGCGCCGCACCTTCGCCGTGTCGACACCGGACAGGTCGGGCTTCGGCTCGCCCACTGCGAGCGATCCGCCGCGCTGCCTCAGCACGGTGCCGTTCGGGTCGAGGTCGGTGAACCAGAACGGCGTCGGCAACTGGTCGCCCGACGTGCCGGCGGGCGGTCGCGGCGCCGCGTCGGGCGTCCGGGTCAAGACACGCGCCCCGACCTGCAGCTGCGAGTCGACCTGATGCACGAGGTAGCTGCGCAGCAGCGTGAGGCCGACGGTTCCGGTTGCGACCAGGGCCACGGCGACCAACCCGACGACGCCGGCCAGGAGCCGGGTACGCAACGACCAGTTGCGAATCGAGAGTCGGGTCAGCAGTCTTCGCACGTCACGGAGAGTACGGAGGAAAACAGTGAGGACGGCCGAGCAGGGCCAAGTCGATCGTTTGCGGGTCGACGGTGCGCTAGGCGAGATCCGTCACTACGCGCCCACCGCCAGTGCCGCCTGGTGCCCTTCCTTGAATGCCTGCATCGCCTGTCGCGGCGCCAGAGCGTCGCCGACGATCTGGTACGGCAGGCCGAGCCGGTTCAGTGCCGGCACGAGATCGAGGTTCGGTACCGGCGCAGTGATCGCGACAAAGGTGTCCGGGGCGATCTCGGCGATCGTGTCGCCGGCCGCCGTGGCGACGAGCGCGACACCGTCAGTGACCATGCCGATCACCCCGCTCGTGATCACCCGGTCCAGCCGTCGGTAGAGGGTCTGCGGCAGTTGCACGCGATGCAGCTGCCCGCCGTTGGGTGTGACGGTCTCGAACGGCGTTACGAACGTGACGCGGCAGCCGCGCGCCGCCAGCGCTTCGGCGACCAGCGCGCCCTCGTTCGCTCCGACGGTGTCGTAGACGAGCACCGTGCGGCCGACTTCGCCCTCGAGCGCCTCGGCGCTGTCGAGCACGCCGGCCTCAGCCGCTCCAGGGAACGCGGTACTGGGCACGGGGCGCCCGCCACTGGCGAGAATCACCTCGTCGGGCGCGAGGTCGATCAGCACCGCTTCGTCGACGACGACGCCGTGCTGCACCTTGACCGACAGGATGGCAAGTTCGGCCAGCACGTGCTCCACGGTGCTCACCAGGCTGGTCGCCGCCGTCAGGCCGGCGTAGCGCAGCCGGCCGCCCGGCTTGGCAGCGCTGTCGAACACGCTGACGTCGTGCCCGGATTTTGCCGCCACCTCCGCGGCCTTCAGCCCGGCCGGCCCGGCGCCGACGACCAGCACGCGCCTGACGTGCTCGGTGGGACGGATCGCGAGTTCGACCTCGCGCAGTACCTGCGGATTGTGAAAGCAGCTGATCTCCGGGAAGCCGGCCAGCTTGCGGTTCACGCAGACGTTCGCGCCCACGCAGGGGCGGATGCGCTCGGTGCGACCGGACCGCGCCTTGGCCAGCAGGTCGGGATCGGCAATGTGGGCCCGGGTCATCGCGACGAGATCGCACTCGCCGGCCGCGAGCACGGACTCGGCGACACCGACCGAGGCGATCTTGCCGACGCCGATGATCGGAACCGTGATCCCGACGGCCTCCCGCAGCCGGACGACGGCCGGGATGTTGGGCGCCTCGCCGTAGCGGTAGTCCGGGATCGCCCGCGCATAGCTGACGCCGCCGTCGCCGATCGTGGTGTTCAACACGTCGATCACGCCGGTGTCCAGCAGCCGGCGCACGATCTCGACGCCGGCCCGGAAGCCGATGCCACCGTCGTCGGGGGAACGCATGTCGTCGGTGCTGGTCCGGTAGCCGACGATGCCGCCCTCGCCGAGTGCGTCCCGCGCGGCCGTCAGGACCCGCCGTGCGAACAGGGTGCGGTCCTGCCCCCATTTGTCGGTGCGGGGGTTGTAGGACGGTGTCAGCGACTGCTGGATCAGGTATCCGTGGGCGCCGTGCACCTCGACTCCGTCGAACCCGGCTTCGGCGGCCAGCTGCGCTGTCTGCCGGTACGCGTCGATCATCAGCTCGATCTCGTCGTCAGTCATCTGGTGTGCGGTCTCGCCGGCCGCCGACTGGGTGGCGCCGAAACCCCACAAGGGCGGACGGTGCACGTCGGCGTCAGATCGCGCGAACGCGCCAAGATGAGCGAGCTGGAGGAGCACGACCGCGCCTTCGGCCCGGATGGCCGACGCCAGCGCCGCATGCCGGTCGAGCGCTTGCTGGGTATGGCCCACGCCCGGTGTGAAGAACGGTGGCTGGGTGATGATCAGGCCGACGCCGCCTGCCGCTCGGCGGCGCAAGTACTCGATGTAGGTGTCCGGTGACGCGCCGGGGTTGCGGAACGCCTCGCTGGCACCGTGCGAGGTGATGACCACCCGGTTGCGCACCTCGGTGCGCCGGATGGTGATCGGCGAGAACAGCTTCGACAAGCTGCCGCTTGAACCATTGCCGTTCGACATGGGACCTCCGCAAGGGTCGGCACGGTGACGTGTCCAACCAGTAATCTAACGCTGTTTCATCCCGTCCGCACCATGACAGCGACACTGCCTTGATGCTCGATGCCGGCG
>JAODNL010000600.1 GCA_025465405.1 Pseudonocardiales bacterium
CGCCGGCATCACCAGCACGCTCAACTCCGCGCCGGCCGTGACCGTCTTCGCACCGGTCGACGATGCTTTCAAGAAGGAGCCGCCGGCGCAGGTGCAGGCGCTGCTCACCGATCCGATGCAGAAGCCGGTCCTGATCGCAACGCTGAAGTACCACGTGCTCACCAGCAAGGTGCAGCAGGCTGATCTGGCCGGCAAGCACACCACCCTCGAGGGCAAGCAGCTCACCGTGGCCGGGAGCGGCGAGAACTTCACCGTCGACGGCAAGGCGAAGATCCTCTGCGGGGGCATCCAGACGAAGAACGCGGTCGTCTACCTGATCGACACCGTCCTCCACCCCGCCGGCTGAGCGCGCCATGGCCAGACGATCGCGCATCGCGCTGGTGGCGGCGGGCATCCTGCTCGTCGTCGCCGGCGCACTTGTGAAGTGGGTGGCGGCACCGGCGCTCGTCAAGGTGCCACTGGACGTCAAGTCCACGACGGTCGCGCAGGGCGACAGCCGGCTGTTCGTACTGGCACAGCAGGCAGTGCAGCCCGTGCACGTCGTCGCCACCCGCACGGTGCTCGGCGACCGATCAGCCGGCACCGGCAGCGTCGCCGTGTACGACGAGACGCTGTGCCTCGTCGCACAGGGCACCAAGACCGACGGGTCGGGCTGTGCGTCCTCAGCCGATCCCGGCTTCATCGACAAGACCACCGACCGTGTCGCCTTCGACCGTAAGTCGGCAATGGCGGTGGTGGACGCATCGAAGTACGAGGCCGCCATCAACGGCGACATGTCGATCGCCCACGACGGCTTGGACTACACGTTCCCTATCGGCACAGGGAAGAAGACCTATCCGCTGTACGACACCATCGCCGGCAAGGCATTCCCCGCCACCTACGAGGGAGCCGAAAAGATCCACGGCCTGACGGTGTACCGCTTCGAGCAGCAGATCCCCTCAACACCGATCAAGATCCGCGGGCTGCTTCCCGGCACCTACCGCGGCGCCACTACCGTGTGGGTCGAGCCGGCCACTGGAGTGATCGTCAAGGGTGCGCAGAAGATCCTCCAGACGTTCACGTCGAACGCAGCGACGGTGTTCGACGGGACTCTCACGTTCACCGACCCGACGGTCGCGGAGCGCGTCCACTACGCGAAGTCGCAACTGACCAAGATCCACCTCATCAGGACGTGGATGCCGCTCGGCCTGGCCGGGCTCGGCCTGTTGCTCGTGGTCGCGGGATTCGTCCTGAGGCGGCGCCGCGCGGCACCCGCCGCCGACGGCCCGCCGATCGAGCAGATTCAGCCGGAGAGTTCGCAGACGTAGATCGCGGTGCCCGGCAGGATCGCCCCGCGCAGCGGCGACCACTGGCCCCATTCCTCGGAGTGCCCGGCCGGCCACTCCGGCTCGACGAGGTCGACCAGCCGGAATCCCGCGGCGGCGATCTCACGTACCCGGTCGCCGAGCGTGCGGTGATGTTCGACGTAGGTCGCCTCGCCGGAGTCCGCGTACTCGACGTAGGGCGTGCGGTCCCAGTACGGCATGGTCGCGGTCAGCCCGTCGGGACCGGGGTCGTCCGGAAAGGACCAGCGCAGCGGATGGGTGGTCGCAAACACCCAGCGACCGCCCGGCCGAAGCACCCGCGCGACCTCGCGCATCAGCCGCGCGGAGTCAGCGACGAACGCGACCGCCCCGAACGCCGTGAACGCGATGTCGAAACTGGCCGATGCGAACGGCAGATACTGCGCGTCGGCCTGCACCAACGGGACGTCGATGCCGGTTCGCGCAGCCCCGGCCCGCGCGTGCCGCAGCATCCCGGCGGAGACGTCGGATGCAACCGGCCGGGCGCCGTGAGTAGCCAGCCAGCGCGAGCACATCGCCGCGCCGCAGCCGACCTCCAGGACACGTGCGGCGGTGACGTTGCCGAGCAGATGGGCGTCTTGCTCACGCAGCCGTTCCGGTGACCACACGAAGTCCGCATCGCCGAGGAATGCGCCGTGCGCCGCGTGGTAGCTGTCGGCATCGCCGTCCCACCACTGCCGGTTGGCCCGCACCGTGCTCGCCACGTCCTCGGCCCGGCGGGCGACGCCGACGGCGCGCGGTATCTCGGCCATGCAGCGATCCTGCCAGTCCGGACCGTACGGTGAGGCGGACGGACCACCGAGGAGCGCGGCGATGGGCATTCCGGTGCGGCGCACCGCGCTGTGGCGAGCGATCGCGGTGCTCGACCGCGTCGTCGGGTCGCCGGACACGGCGCGCCAGGTACGCGCCGCCAGCGAGCGTCGGGCCCGGCTGGGCGCACTGCCCGGCGCCCACCTCGTCACCGGCCGCCGGCACCGTGACACGCGGGTTGTGAGCTCCGAGGCGACGCTCCCCGATGGCACGGTGCTGCCGTTGCGCGTCTACCGGCCGCGAGGGACAGCCGGCGACGTGCTGCCGGTCGTCGTCCATTTCCACGGCGGCGGCTGGATCGGCGGCGATACGCACCAGTCGGACTGGTGGTGTAGCTCGCTGTCGGCCCGAGCCGGCGTGGTGGTCGTCTCCGTTGCCTACCGTCTCGCGCCCGAGCATCCGTTTCCGGTCCCCGTCGAGGACAGCTATGCCGCGACCGCCTGGGTGGCAGCAAGTGCGTCCGACCTCGGCGTCGACGCCGGCCGGCTCGCGGTCATGGGCGAGAGCTCCGGCGCCAACCTGGCGGCCGCCGTCTGCCTGATGGCACGCGATCGCGGTGCTCCCCAGATCGTGATGCAGGTGCTGCTCTACCCGTCCGTCGAGTTGGTCGACCGGTTCGCGTCGGAGGACGAGAACGCGCACGGGCCGGGGTTGCGCAGGGCCGATCTGAGGCGATTCAGCCGGCTGTACCTGGACGGTGCCGACGGCACGGCCCCATACGCCTCGCCGTTGCGGGCCACCCACGACCGGCTGCCCCGCGCGCTCATCCAGACCGCCCAGCACGATCCGCTCCGTGACCAGGGCGCGGCCTACGCGCGTGCCCTGCGGGCGGCCGGTGTCGAGGTGCGGCTGACCAATTACATCGACGCCGTGCACGGCTACGTCGCGATCCCAGGCATCGTTGCGTCGGCGCGGCAGGCGTTGGCCGAGGCAATCGCCGAGCTACGTGACGCGCTTGCCGTCCGTACGGAATAGTGCCGAATTTCCCCGTGTTCACTGCTCTGGAGTAGGCTTCACGCCTGCGGGACAGGTCTGTGGCCTCGACATGGAGTAGGCCGCTCGTCGATCCTCTTCGATTCGGCGATCCGGGCATGTCCGCAACCGTTCTACAAATCGTCAGGACCGACCCACTCAATGACCTCGACCACCGAAG
>JAODNL010000638.1 GCA_025465405.1 Pseudonocardiales bacterium
GCCACACCCGCGTCGACGACGCCACCCTGCTGTGCGGAACCCACCACCGCGACCACCCCAAACTCGGCTGGACCTGCACCATGACCAACGGCACCCCGCACTGGACCCCACCCCACTGGATCGACCCGCAACAGATCCCGCAACGCAACCGCATGCACCACCCCACCCTCGTCTAGACCGCCAGGACGGCAGAGGGCGTGCTGGAGATCGACAGACGAGCCTGGTCGAGCCACACTCACCTGACCGGGCCCCCCAGCACCGCCACCACACCCGGCCACCTCACCCGACCACCTCACCCGACCGGCCACCCACGCCGCGCGCCACTGCAGCGGCGCGGCCCGACTGGGCCGCGTCATCGTCCGGTGATCAACAGACCCGTCCGGTGCCGCGCCCCGAAACACCTCAACATCAACAGACCAGCCCGGTCGACAATCGACACGAGCGGTCTGTCGATCACGTCGCTCGTGGGCGGCCGCAGGCCGGTTGGGTCAACACAGGGTTCGGGCCGTGAACAGGCGGCTCCGTGGTAGCCGGGCCGGCTTCGCCGGCCCGGTACCGCCCGGCCCGCACGCGCCTGGAGGCTCGCGGTCAAGGGTGGGCCGCAGGCCCATCCGCGCAGCAGACGCGAAGCGCCCTTGACCGGGAGCGGGCGCGTGCTAGCCGGAGCCGCCCCCACCACCACGACCCCACCCGGACGACCCCACCACGACGACCCCACCACGACGACCCCAGCACGACCCCACCACGACGACCCCAGCACGACCCGCAGACAACGGCCAGCAAACCTGCCAAGATCAACAGACCTGCCCGGTCGACAATCGACATCAGGTCTGTTGATCTTGAAGGCAACGTGCTCGGGGCGACAAGGACGACGCCGAGAACGACGATGCCGACCGCTAGCGTTAGGTGTGTGGCGCTCACCCTGACCGCGATCACCAGATATCCGGTCAAGTCGTGCCGGGGCGAGCAACTGAGCACGGCGACAGTCGAGCCTTGGGGCCTCGCGGGTGACCGGCGCTGGATGATCGTCGACGACGCGGGTGAGACCGTCACGGCACGCGAGCATCACCGGCTGGTGTTGGTGCGGCCGGAGCTGGTTGAGGGTGGGCTGCGCCTGACCAGCCCGGAGGCGGGCGAGCTGTTCGTGCCGACGCCGGACGGGCCGCCGGTCGATGTCCAGATGTGGCACGCGCCGTTGCCGGCAAGGCTGGCCGACGACGCTGCGCACGCGTGGTTCAGCAAGATCGTCGGAGAACCAGTGCGCCTCGTGTATCAGGACGATCCGACGCGGCGGGCGACGAATCCCGCGTACACAAGGGAATCCGATCGGGTATCGCTGGCAGACAGCTATCCACTGCTGCAGGCGACGGAGGATTCGCTCGCCGCTCTGAACGAGCTGATCGCCGGCGGGCCACTCGCGCACGAAGGCCCGCTGCCGATGATCCGGTTCCGGCCGAACGTCGTCGTGCATGGCGCGCCCGCATGGGCCGAGGACGGCTGGCGGCGGCTACGCGTCGGCGATGCGACGTTCCGGGCGGTGAAGGGCTGCGACCGCTGCGTCTTCACGACCATCGACCCGGAGACCGCCGCGACGGGGAGGGAACCGATCGCGACTCTCGCGCGGCACCGCCGGTGGGACGGCAAGACCTGGTTCGGGATGAACCTGGTGCCCGACACCCCGGGCGCGCACATCACGGTCGGCGACGACGTCGAGATTCTCGAGGCAGTGGACGCGCCCGACGGCCCGCTTCGCTAGTCCTGGGCGGTTGTACCGACCCCGGCGCAATCGCGACGCATCCGTCACGTCCTGTGGGACACGCGAACCGGCTGGCGGTCGAGCCACTCCCCCATGAGATCCATGGCGCCGACCATCGTTTCGGCATCACCGGCGAAGCACATCCGAATGAACGACCCGCCGTCGACGGGGTCGAAGTCGATGCCGGGCGCGACGGCGACGCCGGCCTCGTCGAGGAGCCGGGCGGCCCAGCCGAACGAGTCCGAGGTCCAGCGTGAGACGTCGGCATAGATGTAGAACGCACCGTCCGGCGGAGCGATCCTGTCGATCCCCATCTGCGGCAGCCTGGCCAGCAGCAGGTCGCGATTGGCGCGGTACCGGGCCACGTTTGCATCCAGCTCGTCGTAGGCCTCGAAGGCCGAGATCGCGGCGAGTTGGGACAGCGCGGGTGGGCAGATCGTGAAGTTGCCGGCGAGCCGGTCGACCGGATCGCGCAGTTCGTCCGGCACGAGCAGCCAGCCGATGCGCCAGCCCGTCATCGAGAAGTACTTCGAGAACGAGTTGACGACGAGAGCTGACCGGCTGAACTGCCAGGCATCGGCGGCGGCACCGGCGAACGTGATGCCGTGGTAGATCTCGTCGCTTATCAGTCGGGTTCCGTGGGCATCGCACCACGCAGCGAGCGCGGCCAGCTCCGCGGGCGGCAGCATCGTGCCGGTCGGGTTCGCCGGGCTGGCGATGACCAGTCCGGCCGGCGGCGCGTCCAGCGCCTCGAGCTGCGCAAGCGTCGGCTGGAAACGCGTGTCGGCGCGGCAGTCCAGCTCGACGACGCCGCAGCCGAGCGCGTTGAGCATGTTGCGGTAGGCCGGATAGCCGGGACGCGCCAGCACGACGGTGTCGCCGGCGTCGAACGCGGCCAGGAACGCAAGCAGGAACGCGCCGGACGACCCGGTCGTCACCGCCACCGCACCTGGGTCCACGTGCAGCCCGTACGTGCGCGCGTAATGTCCCGCGATCGCGGCGCGAAGCGCGGGCAGGCCCAGCGCGTTGGTGTAGCCGATCTTGTCCGCGCCCAGCGCCCGGGCTGCCGCCGCCCGCACCTCACCCGGTGCCGGCGTCGAGGGCTGGCCCGCGGACAGGTCGAACACCCGCAGCCCGGCCGCGCGGCGGGCGACAACCGCGTCGATCACTCGGATGACGTGGAACGGCGGCACACTGCTGCGCGCCGACACCGTCGCTGCGAGCAGGCGGGACTCGAAGGGCACGGCACGACGGTAGCCTGCGGGCGTGCCGCTCACGACTGATTCCGGGTACGTCGACGACCTCACCCTCGCGATCGCGCTGGCCGACGCGGCCGACGAGATCACCCGCGCGCGCTTCGGCGCCGCCGACCTGGCCGTCGAGTCGAAGCCAGACCTGACGCCGGTGAGCGACGCGGATCGCGCGGTGGAGCAGGCCGTCAGGCGGCAGCTGGCGAGCGCGCGGCCGGCCGATGCGATCTCCGGCGAGGAGTTCGGCGCCGAGGGCTCGGGCCCCCGACGCTGGGTGATCGATCCCATCGACGGGACGAAGAACTACGTACGCAATGTGCCGGTCTGGGCCACGCTGATCGCGCTGCTCGACGGCGACGAGCCTGCGGTCGGCGTGGTCTCCGCGCCCGCGCTCGGCCGGCGCTGGTGGGCGCGGCAAGGCGGTGGGGCCTGGACGTCGGTGTTCGGCGCCCAACCGCGGCGAATGGCGGTATCGAAGGTTTCCCGGCTGTCGGACGCGAGCCTGTCCTATGCGTCGCTCGGCGGCTGGGCCGCCCGCGGACGGCGTGACGCGTTCGTTGCGCTCACCGACCAGACATGGCGCACCCGCGCGTACGGCGACTTCTGGTCCTACATGCTCGTCGCCGAAGGCGCTGTCGACCTCGCCGCCGAACCCGAACTGTCGTTGTGGGACATGGCCGCGCTTGCGCCCATCGTCACCGAGGCCGGCGGCCGGTTCACCGGGCTGGATGGTGTCGACGGCGTGCAGCAGGGCAGCGCCGCGGCGAGCAACGGCTTACTGCACAAGGCATTGCTCGACGCGGTCGGAGACTGACGTTCACGGCAGCAGCAGGCAGCTGTCGCCGAACTCGTGCCAGAGGTAGCGCTCGCGCAGCGCCTCCGCGTACGCCCGCTCGGTCAAGGCGGCGCCGGCCACGGATTGCAGCAGCTGCAGATGTGACGCCCCGGGCGCATGCCAGCCGGTGACCAGGCCGCCCACGATTCGGGCCGGACGGTCCGGCCCGAGGACGAGGTCGGTCCAGCCGTCCCGCTCGCGCACCGTGCCGTCCGCATCGACGGCGGACTCGAGCGCGCGAGTGACGGTAGTGCCGACGGCGACGACCCGGCCACCGGAAGCGCGCGCCGCGTTCACAGTCCGGGCCGTCGTCTCGGGTACACGGAACCACTCCGGTAGTGGTGGCTCGCCGCTGTCCTGCGACGACACGCCGGCGTGCAGCGTCACGGCGACGATGGGCACGCCGCGCGCGATCAAGTCGACGAGAATCCGCCCGGTGAACGGCCGGCCGGCACTGGGCATCTCCGCGCTGCCGGGATCGCGCGCGAACACCGTCTGGTACTGGGCGAGTGGGGGTGGATGAGAGACGTACGCGTAGTGGATCGGACGCCCGTGCCGCGCGAGATAGCGCAGCACCCCGCCCTCGACGCCCGCCCGCCCGTACCAGAGCCGGGCTGCGACCTGGCCGGCCGGATACGGAGCGATGAGCTCCAGCGCTACGTCGTCCGGCAGCATGATCCGCTCGCCGGCGGCGAGGTCTCCGACCGGACCGGTCGCGCGTCCCACCGGGCGGATCTCGACGACCCAGGTGGCGTGGTCCAGCGCGGTCGAGAAGTGGACGACCACGGGCCGGCCGTCGGTGCGGCGCGCGTCCACGGCGGCCGGGAGCGTCGCGGTGGTGTTGACGACGAGCAGGTCGCCGGGATCGAGGTACTCGGCGAAGTCGACGAACCGCGCGTGTCGGATACCGGCCGAGCCGGCAACGAGTAGCCGGACGGCGTCGCGACGCGGCGGCGGCGCACTGGCCTCGAGCTCGGGCGGCAGGACGAACTCGAGCGTGGTCACCGGCCAACCGCCGCGAAATCGAGGGCGCGATACCGTCCGCTCGGGGGTCGCTCGTCGAGCAGCCGAAGCAGGGCCGGCACGACCGACTCCGGTTCGGGGCGATCGGAGATGTCCTCACCCGGAAACGCGCGCTGGTGCATGTCGGTGCGCATGTCGCCCGGGTCGAAGCCGTAGACCCGCAACGCCGGCTGCTCGGCGGCCAGCACGCGGCCTAGCTGGTCGAGGGCGGCCTTGCTGGAGCCGTAACCACCCCAACCTTCGTAGGCCTCCACCGCGGCGTCGGAGCTGATGTTGACCACCGTGCCCGACGCTGCGACGAGAGCGGGCAGCAGCAGCTGGGTCAGCGCAAGCGGCGCGATCACGTTCGTCTCGTACACCCGGCGCAGCGCGTGCAGCGAGTACTCGTCCAGCGCCGGGAGCGGGCTCGGGCCCAGGTCGCTGGCGTTGTTCACAAGGAGATCGACTCTGCCGAGCACCTCGACCGCCGCCGTGAGCGCCTCGCGATGCAAAGGATCAGTGACGTCGCCGGCGACAGCCACCGCAGCGCGAAGCTCGCGGGCAACGGCGCCCAGGTCGCCCTCGGCCCGCGCGTCGAGTACCAGCCGCCAGCCTCGCGACGTGAGTCCGTAGGCAAGCGCTCGGCCGAAGCCTCGGGATGCGCCCGTGATCACCGCCGTCGGCACTCGTTCTTTCGTTGTCATGCAGTCATAGTCGTAGTTGAAGTTAACTTCAAGTCAAGTTCGATATGGTGCTGAGTATGCGCACTACAGACCTGCTGACCGTCAGCGACGTGGCGAAGCGGAGCGGGTTCGCCCCGTCCGCACTGCGCTTCTACGAGCGCGAGGGCCTGCTGAGCGCCACCCGGACGTCCGGCGGCCAGCGCCGGTATCACCGCAGTGTGCTGAGACAACTCGCCTTCATCCGGGCCGCTCGCAACGTGGGGCTGAGCCTCGACGAGGTCGCCGCGGCACTGGCCGCGCTGCCCGATGGACGCACACCGACGCGGGCCGACTGGGCGCGCCTGTCCCGCGGCTGGCGCGGTCGGCTGGACGAGCAGATCGCCGCGCTCACGAGGCTGCGTGACGGCCTGGATTCGTGCATCGGCTGCGGGTGCCTGTCGCTGAAAACGTGCGCGTTCTCCAACCCGAACGACATCGCCGCCGCCGCGGGTCCCGGCGCCGCGTACCTCCCCCGGCCGCTGCGTTCGTCGGCCCGTATCAGCTAGCCAGGTCTTGCACGACCTCCGCGCCAGGCAGGTCCGCGAGGGAAGTCGACGGCAGGGCGAGCTTGGACCGCCGCACGCCGCTGCCGATGACCACCGAGGTACGGCGAAGAACGGCGGCATCGATCAGCACCGGCCACTCCGGCGGCAGGCCGATCGGTGTGATCCCGCCGTACTCCATGCCGGTCAGGGCAACCGCATCGTCCATCGGCGCGAACGAGGCTTTGCGGGCATCCAGCCGCCGTCGGACCGCGCCGTTGACGTCCGCACGCGTCGTAGCGAGCACGACGCAGGCGGCATACGAGGTCACCGAGGCTCGGCGCCCGGCGATGACCACACAGTTGGCCGAGTCCGCGAGCTCCACGGCGTAGCGCTCGCAGAACGCCGCCGTGTCAGCCAGATCCGGATCGATCGGGGCCACCCTGACGTCGGTGCCGAACGGCCAGGAAGCCAGGGCCGCCGCGACCGGGGCAGCGACAAGATCGCTGGAAACGGCGCGCCAGTCGAGCGTTCCGGGGCCAGTCACGTGACGGGAGCCTACTGTGGGGATCATGTCTGGAGCCGACGCCGTCGTCGAACGGATACTGACCAGCTACGACACGATCACCGTCGTCGGGGCGAGCAATGCGCAACAGAAGCCGGCGCACTACGTTCCCGAGCACATGCAGCAGCACGGCTGGCGGATCATCCCGGTGAACCCGCACGAGGAGAAGATCCTGGACGAGCCTGTCTTCCGAACACTGGCCGACGTTACGGAGCAGGTCGGGCTGGTGAACGTCTTCCGGCCGGCCGGAGCGACGCCGGACATCGCCCGGCAGGCGGTCGCGGTCGGGGCGAGCGCGCTGTGGCTGCAGTTGCACATCATCTCGGACGAGGCACGGCGCATCGCCGAGGACGCCGGCCTGCTCTACGTCCAGGACCGCTGCTTGATCATCGAGCAACGCCGGCTCGGCATCAACGCCCCGCGGCTCTAGCCGCGGCCCGCCAACCGGCGAACTGCATCAGCTGAGCGGCGAGGATTCCCAGCGCGCCGGTGACCCGCTCGTCGAACCGGCCGTCGGCGTCAGGGTGCTGCTCAGCGGAGTTGACGGTGACACCGAACGGGGTGGGCCAGCCGCGCAGCGCGTGAACAGCCGAACGGACCGAGACCAGCGTCGTACCGCAGGATTGCCATCCCGCGGCGGCCACGATCACGCCGACGGCGCGTCCATCGAGGTACGGGCGCTCGTCGTCACGCAGCAGCTCCAGGTGGTCGACGGCGTTCTTCACCAGCCCGGACATGCCGCCGTGATAACCAGGCGTCGCGATGATGACGGCGTCCGCGGCCCGTACCGCGGCCACCATCTCCAGCGCGGTCGGCGTAGGTGCGTCTCCGTCGGCCGCGAAGATCGGCAGGACCGCCAGCTGCGCCCCGGTGAACGAGGCTGTGCGGGCGCCCAGCGCCTCTGCCGCTTCCAGGCCGCGACGCAGCAGCAGGTTCGTCGTCGAAGCCGCGCCCGTGGACCCGCCGATGCCGACGACGAGCGGGGCGCCCGTCGCGTCGGTCATCGGCACTCCTAGCCTGGTCTGCGCGACCCACTCTAGGGTCGAGGGCGAACCGTCGATCACGCAGGAGGTGCATCCACATGAGCCTGGATCGTCCCGAAGCCGAGGACCCGTATCTGAAGCTGCCGCAGGTCGGCTCGTTCAGCGTCACCAGCTCGGACCTCGAGCACGGCCAGCCGCAGGACGAGAAGCACGCGTATTCAGGCGCGGCTGAGAATGCGGCAAACGCGTCGCCGCAGCTGTCCTGGAGTGGATTTCCCGAGCCGACGAAGAGCTTCGTCGTCACCTGCTTCGACCCGGACGCGCCGACGCCATCCGGATTCTGGCATTGGATTCTCGTCGATCTGCCCGTCGGCACGACGTCTTTGGACACCAACGCCGGCGCCGCGGGCGCGGCGCTTCCCGGCAACGCGTTCCACGTGCGAAACGACTGGGGCAGCAAGGATTACGGCGGCGCGTACCCGCCCGATGGCGACCGCCCGCATCGCTACTACTACGTGGTGCACGCGGTGGACGTCGAGTCGCTGGGTGTCGACAGCGGCGCAACGCCGGCGGTCGTGTCGTTCAACCTGGCGTTCCACACCCTGGCGCGTGCCGAGCTCGTCGCGACGTTCCAGCGCTGACATGGACATCGCCCAGGCACAGCAGTTCCTTCGCACCAACCACCAGGGGGTGCTGTCCACGTTCCGGGCCGACGGGCGACCGCAGCTGTCCCCCGTGACGGTAACGGTCGACGCTGAGGGGCGAGCCATAATCAGCACTCGCGAGACTGCGGTCAAGGTGCGCAACGTGCGCCGCGATCCGCGGGTCTCCCTCGTCGGGCTCAATGACCGCTTCTACGGCGACTGGGTGCAGGTGGAGGGCACCGCCGAGATCGTCTCGCTGCCCGACGCGCTCGACCTGCTCGTCGACTACTACCGGCGGGCTGCAGGCGAGCATCCGGATTGGGACGAGTACCGCGCCGCGATGATCGAGCAGCGTCGGGTGATACTGCGCTTCGCCATCGAGCGCGCCGGCCCGAACATCAGCGGCTGAGCTCAGTTCACGCGGAAGCCGGCCGCCTCGCCGTCCAGGTCGCCCCACGTGTGCACGACGTCGCCGACGAACCCGGGAGCCCGGTCACTGCCGATCGCGTCCAGCAGCGACTGGCACGCGGGCCGCGGGCCTTCGACGACTACCGCGACCCGGCCGTCCGTCAGGTTCGTGGCTGATCCACGCAAGGCCAGATCGCGCGCCAGGGAACGCACCCAATACCGGAAGCCGACACCCTGCACGCGGCCCCGCACCCAGACACTCAGCCGCACCGACTCCATCGGGTCAGCCAATCAGCACGAAGGCACAGATCGCCAGGCCGGTAGCGGCGAAGGCCGCGTAGTCGTTGACGGATCCGGTGTGCAGCCGGCGCAGCAGACTGATCGGGCGCGGCTCACGGATGCGCAGGTACGCCGCCGCGAGGAGCAGACCGAGCGCGATCTCGACGGCGGTCAGGATCAGGTCGCCGGGCTTGCCGTAGGCGAACGGCAGGGCGATCGGCGGCACCGCGCCGGAGCCGGCCAGCACGCCGGATGCATACGCCGCCGGATTGAGCAGGATCGAGGCGGCGGGGCGAGCGACCTCGTGCACGACCAGATACGGCGGCACGCCGAGGGCAACGCACGCAGTGCCGAGAGTAATCAGACTCAATCGCATGCCGGCGTGCTGCGCCTCGAGATGCTGGTAGGGCTCTGCGCGCCTCCGGTAGAAGCCGAGGTAGGCGGCACGCGCCAGCGCCGCGACCGTGATCACCTGCGCTACGAGTGCCAGCACCAGGATTGCGGGCTGGTGGTGCAGCCCTTCGTGGATCAGTTGCAAGGACGCGTAACCGTTGAAGCCGGGGACACCGGCGATCGACATCGCACCGACCGTGAAGGCCGCGGTCGTGATCGGGCGCAGCCTGGCCAGGCCACCCATCTCGGACAGCCTCGTGACGCCGGTGGCGTGCACGATGGCGCCGGCACCCAAGAACAGCAGTGCCTTGAACAGGCCATGGTTCACGAGATGAAAGGTCGCGCCGGCGACACCCTCTGCCGTCGCGCTGGCGAACCCGACGAGCAGCACGCCCATCTGCGAGACCGTGTCCCAGGCGAGCAGTCGTTTGAGGTCGTCCTGTGCGAGTGCCATCAACGCGCCCAGCAGCGCGGACCCGACGCCGAGACCGGTGATCAGCCCGAGGATCGCATGGCCGGAATGCCTCCCGTACACCTGCAGTGCCAACCGGACGATCGCGACGATGCCGAGGTTCACCATGAGTCCGGAGAACAACGCGGATATCGCCCCGGGGACCGGCGTGTGCGCGTCCGGCAGCCAGCCGTGGAACGGCGCGATCCCGGACTTGGTGGCGAACCCCGCGACGAGCAACGCGAGCGCAACGATCGCCGGACGGCTGACCTCGCCATCGAGCGTGTTGTGCAGCTGCCCGAAGTTCAGCGCCCCGTTCTTCGCGTAGAGCATCGCCGCGCCGATGAACACCGCGAAACTGCCGATCGTCGTCAGGACGACGATCTTGAACGCCGCCTCGAGCGCGATCGGCCGCTCGAGGAAGAAGCCGGTGAGCCCGTAGCTCGACAGCGCGGCAACCTGGAACCAGACGAACAGGTTGACCGTGTCGGCGGTGAGCGCCGAGGCGATCAGCGCGGCGAGCAGCAGCTGGCTGAGGCAGGCCAGGCCACCGAGCTCGCGTTCGCCGATGTCTCCGAACTCCGACAGCAGTGACACGAGCAGCAGCAGGCCCAGCCCCGCCGCGAGCAGCGCGAACGTCAGGCCGAACGGATCCGCCGCGAACGCGATGCCGAGAACCTGCCCGCGCACCGGCTTCTCGGCGCTGAAGTAATGGGTGAGCACCTGACCGTTGCCGCTGTACACCCGAGTGGCGACGACGAGCAGGAGCGCGAGCGAGCCGAGCATCGCGCCAATCCCGATGATCAGAGGTAGCCGGCGATGGATCTTGGTGACGAGCGGAGCGAGGATCGCGCTGCCGATCGGGATCACGACGGGCAGCGGCAGCAGCTCAGCGACGCTCACCCCTTCAGGGCTTTCACGTCGCGCGAGTCCACGCTTCGGTAGTGCTGCGCGACCCGGACCGCGATGGTGAGGAAGACGGCGGTGAGCGCGACGCCGATGACGATGGCGGTGAGGCAGAAGTTCTGCAGCACCGGATCGGCCACGTTGCCGTGGACGAGTTGTTCCGGCGACTGGCCGGCCGGCGGGCTGGACAGGACCGGCGCAGTGGCGCCGCGCCGGTAGGCCATCGAGACGAGCAGCAGGTACGTCGACGCCTCCATCAGCGACAGGCCCATAACGATCTTCACCAGGTTCCGGCGGCACAGCACGGTGAACAGACCAAGGCAGAACACCGTGGCGGCGGCGAGATAATTGCCGAGGATCATCGGTCCTCCTTGCGCTGGTCCTGGCGGTCGGGCGTCCAGTCGTGACCCATGCCGAGCAGCGCGAAGATCGCGATCGTGAGCCCGGTTGCGACCTCGACGAGCTCGGCGGCGGAGAACGGCTGGGTGGTACCGCCGGCGCGGATGGTCTGCGGCTCGGCGAGGTGGATCCAGTTGGCGAACATGGAGCCCTTGTCGAACAAGCCGATCAGCCCGATCACGATGATCGCTGCCGCTCCTGCCATCTCGACCGGCTCCAGCACCGACGGCCGGACGACCCGCTGGACGGACCGATAGCCAAGCGCCGCGTAGATCAGCAGTACGACGCCGGTCAACGCGGCGCCCGCGGGGAAGCCGCCACCGGGCGAGTAACCCCACGCGGCCAGATACACCGCCGCGACCGCAAGGATCACGGCCGCCGTTCGCGCCGCGACCCG
>JAODNL010000661.1 GCA_025465405.1 Pseudonocardiales bacterium
GATCTGCGAGCGACGGCGAACGAGCACTGCGGCCGTCCGGGTTCCCACGGGCAGCGACTCCCACGCCGTGCGCATCCGGTCGGCCAGCCACGTCGCCTCGTCGTCAATCGTCTCGAGGCGGGCCAACGCGACGACTCCCGCACCGGCGCCATCGTGCGCCCGCAGTGCCACGGTGACGCGGCTGGTCCGCAGCGGCGCGGCGAGCGCGTTCGCGGAGTCAAGGATCAGCCGATCGTTGCGGAAGCTCGTGGCCAGCGGGTACACCGTCGCGGGCGAGCCGTCGGCGCGGCGGAACGTGCGGTCGAAGACGCCGATATTGCCCGCGGAGGCGCCGCGCCACCCGTAGATCGACTGGAACGGGTCGCCGACGGCCGTGACCGGATGACCGTCGCCGAACAGGCCGTGCAGCATCTCGATCTGGGCGTGCCCCGTGTCCTGGTACTCATCCAGCAGGACCGCGGCGTAGCGCGAGCGCTCCAGCTCCCGCACCTCGGCGAAACCGGCCAGCCGGGCGGCCAGGCGCATCTGGTCACCGAAGTCGACGGCCGGCACCCGAGCCTTCGCGGCGGCGTACTCCCGCACGAGCGGCAGGAGTGCCAGGCGGTGCTCGAGCGAGCGCAGCAGCGCCCCGGTGAGGCCCGGCCGAGGTGAGGTGATGCCCTTGCCCGGCGGCAACGCCTCGAAGCGCTCGATCAGGTCGCGGCAGAACCGGTCGACCTCGTCGCCGTCGGCGAGGTGGTCGGCGAACTGGCCGGTCATCGCGAGCACGTAGTCGACGAGGGACGCGGGCACGCCGATATCGGCCGGCAGCGGATCCTGGTGGCGGCGAACTGTGGCATCGGCCAGCTGCCACACGCGCGCGGGTGACAGCAGCCGGGCATCCGGCTCCGCGCCGAGGCGCAGCGCCTGTTCGCCGACGAGCCGGCCGGCGTACGCGGCGTAGGTGAGCACGGTCGGCTCGCCGGCACGCAGCTCGGCGAGGTGCTCCTGCTCGAGCGGGTAGTCGCGTTCGACGACGTAGCGCCACTGGGCGAGTCGGCGGCGGATGCGCTTGCCCAGCTCCGCGGCCGCCTTGCGGGTGAAGGTCAGGCCGAGCACCGCATCCGGCGCGACGCGGCGGTTCGCGACGAGCCACACCACGCGCGCCGCCATCGTCTCGGTCTTGCCGGATCCGGCGCCGGCGATGACCACGGCCGGCTCCGCCCCGGACTCGATGACCGCCGCCTGCTCATCGGTCGGCGAGGGTAGCCCGAGCAGGCCGGCGATCGCGCGCGCGGAGATCGCGCCGACGCCGATACTCGTGCCGCGTCCCCGCCTCGCTGTGGGCGATGTCATGTGGCTCCCACCGCGCGATGCCCGTGATTCGCTCGGCGCCGCTCGCTCACGTGGTCACCTGCCGGCCCTCGGCCTGAAGTGGGCACGACGCCCGGACATCGCAGTTGCGGCAATCCACACCGGCGGTAGCGGTGAACTCGGCGCCGCGCAGCCGGGCCGCGACGTAGCCGACCCGCTCGGCGATCCAGCTCGGGTCATCGGCGTCGTCCAAGGGTGGCTGCCGCTGCTCGGTATCGCCGGTGGCCGCGAGCTGAACGAGCAGCGCACCTCCCGCTTGCGTCCCGGCCGGGAAGCCACCCTCCTCGACCGCCAGCTGGTCCGCGGCGAGCTGCGGGTGAGCGCCCAGTTCGTCCTTGCGCGGCTTGGACTTCGTCGTCTTGAGGTCGACGACGACGAGCCGGCCGTCGCGGTCGCGCTCGAGGCGGTCGACCCGGCCGCGGACGAGGGCGTCGCCGATCTCGACGTCGAACGGCTGCTCCGTACCGATCAGCTCGAGCTCGCCGCGGCTGGACCGCAGCCAGTCGACCAGCCGGGCCAGGATCCTGGTGGCGCGGGCCCGCTCGTTGGCGGCGAACCACGGCGCGCCGAAGTCGAGCGTCGCCCAGCGTTCGTCCAGCAGGCGCTCGAACCCGGGCAGATCCGTGCCGGCCGGAGCGGTGGCCGCCACGTCGTGCACGAGCATGCCGAGCGACGCGGAGATCTGGTCGCCGTCGCGCGCGCCCAGATCGGCGAGCAGGGTGCGCAGCTCGCAGCGCAGGAAAGACTCGATGCGCGACGGGCTGACCGGCACGGGCCGGCCAGGGTCGGCGACCGGGCCGTCGTCGGACAGGTCGGCCAGGCCCCACCACTCGTCGGGATGCGCGCCGGGGACGCCGGCGGCGGCGAGCCGGGCCAGCTCGGCACCCCCGGCCTGCCGGTCGGCGTCGGCCGCGGCCGGGTCACACACGACCGCGCGCAGTTCGGCCACCAGCCCGGGCAGATGCACACCGCGCTGCGGGGCGGTGGGCGCTCGCTCGACCTCGATCGGGTCGACCTCGTCGAGGAAGCGCGACGGCTGTTCCTCCTCGCCCATCACCGCGGTCACCACGACGCGCTCGCGAGCGCGGGTGATAGCGACGTAGAAGAGCCGGCGCTCCTCGGCCAGCACCGCCGCGGTGCTGGACAGCCCGGCGACGTCACGTCCCGCGAGCACGTCCACGAGCCGCTCCGAGCCGAGCAACGAACCGCGTCGGCGCAGGTCGGGCCAGCTGCCCTCCTGCACGTTCGCGATGCACACCAAGTCCCATTCCAGGCCCTTGCTGGCGTGGGCGGTCAGGATCGACACCGCGTCGGGCTCGGTAGCGCGCGAGGTAAGGGCGTCGCCCGGGATCTGCTGGGCGGCCAGGTGATCGGCGAACGCGGCCGCGCTCGAGCGTGGCAGCCGATCGGTGAAGCGCGCCGCCATCGCGAACAGCTCCACGACGGCGTCGAGATCACGGTCGGCGGCCCCGCCGCCCGCGCCGTGGGCCCGGCTGGCCAGCGCCCAGCGCCGGGCCAGGCCGGTGGCGTCCCAGATCGCCCAGAGCACGTCCTCGGCGGTGCCCTTCGCGGCGACGGCGTCGCGCCCGGCGGCGAGGACCCCGGCCAGCCGGGCGACGGGGAACCGCACCGGCTCGGGCAGCACCGCGGCGCCGGTGGGATCGAGCAGTGCGGGCGCGACCAGGGTGGGTTCGCCGAGCGGTTCCGCGAGCTGGCGCAACGCGCGTCGCAGGCGGCGCAGGTAGACCGTGTCGCCGCCGCCGATCGGGCCGAGCAGCAACCGCTCGGCAACGTCCTCGGTCAGCGATGCGGGTTCGAGCACGCAGCCGAGCACGTCCAGGAGGACGGCGACCGCTGTCTGCTCGGCGAGCGGGAGGTCCTCGCCGCGGACCGCGATCGGTACGCCGGCCGTGGTGAGCGCCCGGCGCAGGGTTCCCAATACCTGCGTCGTGGACCGCACGAGCACCGCCATGCGGGACCACGGCATGCCGTCGAGGTGGGCGCGGCGCAGTACGCCCGCGACGTAGGCCGCCTCCTCGCTGGCCGACCGGAAGACGCCAACGTCCGCTCGTCCGGGCGACCGCCCGTCGGCGGCGACGAGCCGGCGCTGCTCGACGGGCCCCGGGAGCCGATCTGCGATCCGGCGCGATGCGGCGAGCAGGTCCGGCCCGGCGCGGCGGGAGCGCGTGAGCGCGACTACGGGCACCTCGCCGCGCGGGCCGCCGAAGCGGCGGTGCACGTCTCGGACGGCCGACTCGTCGGCGCCGCGGAAGCCGTAGATCGACTGGTCCGGATCCCCGACGAGGACGAGCTCGGTGGCCCCCGCGGCGAGCAGGGCCAGCAGTTCCGCCTGCGCCGGGTCGGTGTCCTGGTACTCGTCGACGAAGATGTGCCGCCGGGCGGTGCGTTCGGCGGCCAGCAGCCGATGATCGTCGCGCAGCGTGTTGAGGGCCGACCGGATCAGCTCCGCCGGGTCGTAGCCACCGGGGTTCTGCAACACCGTGACGTCCTGGTACTCGGTGAGGAAGGCTCCCGCGGCCACCCAGTCAGGGCGTGCCTTCGCGTGGCCGAGGGCCGAGAGCGCCGGCCCGTCGAGACCGCGCTCGACCGCGCGCATCAGCAGATCGCGCAGCTCGCCGGCAAACGCTCGCGTGCCCAGCGCCGGGCGCAGCGCGGCCGGCCACCGCTCGGCCGACCCGGCGAGCAGCTCACGCAGGATGACGTCCTGCTCCGGCCCGGACAGCAGCCGGGGTGCGGGCTGCTTGTCCGCGACGGCCGCCATGCGCAGCACGCCGAACGCGTACGAGTGCAGGGTGCGGGCGAGCGGTTCTCGGATCGTGCGGTCCAAGCGAGCGGTGACGCGGTCGCGCAGTTCCCCCGCCGCGCGCCGGCTGAACGTCAGCATGAGGATGTGCTCGACCGGCACGCCGGCCCGCACGCGCGCCACGGCCGCCTCGACCAGCGTGGTCGTCTTGCCCGTTCCCGGACCGGCCAGCACCAGCAACGGGCCACCCGCGTGCTGGACGATCCGCTGCTGCGCCTCGTCCAGCAGGGGTGCCGCGACAGGCGCGCGCGCCGGCCGGATCAACCGGTAGTCGGGTGAGACGTTCACGTCGGCTATCTCAACACGGCGTCCGGACACTTTCGGTCAGGGCCCGCCGCTCCTGCCCGATCGTGATGGCGCGCTCGCCTCCTCGGTCAGCGACAGCATCAAGATCGCCGAGATAATGGGCCTGTGACGCGCCACGCGGCCGGCCCTAAGGCTCCGCTGTGGCGGCAGCGGGACTTCATGCTGCTGTGGACCAGCCAGGTGCTGTCGACGGTCGGCACCCGCGTCACGACGATCGCCTATCCCCTGCTCGTCCTCGCCGTCACGAACTCACCGGCGCAGGCCGGACTCGTGGGGTTCGCGCAGACGCTGCCCTACCTCCTGTTCTACCTGCCCGGAGGCGCGCTGATCGATCGGCTCGACCGCAAGCGCGTCATGATCGCGAGCGAGGCGGGACGGGCCGTCGCACTGGGGAGCATCGCCTTCGCGGTGGCCATCGAGCACGTCACAATCGGCCAGATCGCCGTTGTCGCATTCGTGGAAGGCACGCTGTTCGTCCTGTTCGACCTCGGCGAGGGCGCGGCTCTGCCGCACCTGGTCGATGCCGGCCAGTTGCCGGCTGCGCTCGCCCAGAATCAGGCGAAGACGCAGGGAGCCGACCTGATCGGCCAGCCGCTGGGCGGGGTGCTGTTCTCCACGGCGCGGATGCTGCCGTTCCTCGCCGACGCGGTGAGTTACGTGGTGTCACTGCTGGCCCTGCTGTCCATCCGCGCGCCGTTCCAGCACGAGCGCGCGCATGAGCACGCCCGGCTTCGGACCGAGATCGTCGAGGGACTGCGCTTCGTCTGGCGATCGGCGTTCCTGCGCGCGGCCGCGGCCTCCGTCGGCGGCATGAACTTCGTCTTCAACGCGCTCACGCTCGTGCTGATCGTCCGCGCGAAAGAGCTGGGCGCCTCGGCCACCGCCATCGGCGTCTTGTTCGGCATCTTCGGCGCCGGTGGCCTGCTCGGGTCGTTCGTCGCGCCCTGGGTTCAGCGCATGTTCCCCGGTCGCGCGACGATCATCGCGATCGGCTGGTTCTGGGCCGCCCAGCTGGCCGTGACGGTCGTCCTGCCGACACCGCTGTGGCTCGGAGTGGCAGCCGGCATCGGCGCGCTCGCGTCGGCGAGCTTCAACGTGGTCGTCTCCAGCCGGATCTACGCGGTTACCCCGGACCGGCTGCTCGGCCGGGTGCGCAGCTCGGCGCGGCTGATCGCCTGGGGCACGATCCCGCTCGGCGCGCTCGGCGGCGGCGTGGCGTCGGGGGCGCTCGGCGGCCGGACGACGCTGCTGATCCTCGCGGCGCTGATGGTCCTCGCGGCCGCCGCGCTGACCATGTCTCGAGGCGTGCGCGACATGGACGCCGGGCCGCCCGCACCGGCCGAACCCCGGGTGGACATCACGCGTCCGGCTCCTCCGGTAGGTCCGTGAACAGGGTGAGCTGCAAGCCGGCCGGCGCCTCGAGCCGCGCGTTCACCGATCGCCAGGGCGTGCGGGTCGGCGGCGCGATCACTGTCGCCCCGCCGGCGGCCAGGGCGTCGGTGGCGGCCGCCGAATCCGCCACCTGGAACGCCACCCGGATGTGTCCGGCCACTCGCCGGCCCACCTCGACCTCGTCGATGTAGACGGCATGCGGCCGGTCGGCGATCTCGAGCGTCGCGCGGCCGGCCTCCAGGATCGTCACCTGCCCACCGGGTGAGGAATAGGCGGCCCGCTGCGGCAGGCCTAGGACGTCGCGATAGAAGCGCAGGGCCGCGTCGTAGTCGTCGGCGGTCACCACGAGGCGCAGTTCGGAAACGTCGCTCATGTCCGGGACAACCGCCGACCCGGCGCTCACCTTCCGTCCCAGCGGAAAGACTTCATGTCCACCCGATCGCCGATGAACCGGACGCCTTCGGCCAGCAGCCGCTGCCGCTGCTCGGTGTACAGGTGCTCGGCACAAGACCCGTCAGCGCGGACCACTCGATGCCACGGCACGGTGCCGCCGTCCTGCGCGAGGACGCGTCCGACCATCCGTACGGCAGGAGTGCCGGCAAACTCCGCTACGTCGCCGTAGCTCATGACCCGTCCTGACGGGATTGCCTCGACGCAGGCAAGGATCCGCTGCGGCAGCGTTTCGACCGTCACCGCCCGAGTTTCGCAGGTGGCATTGCGGCTGCCCGGGGTCAACCTCGTAGCGTCGGCGCCATGGACGATCGGTCAAAGACATTCGTGCTGGACGCGGAAGGCGAGCGGGCGCTCGGCAAGTCCCTGTTCAACGGCGTGTGGACGCTGATGGAGCAGGATGACCGAACGCCCGACGACGACGACCGGATGCTGAACATGGCGCACGCGTCGCGCTATCACTGGGGGCAGGCGCCGCTACCGGCCACGCTGGCGCGCGGCGAGTGGCTGTGCTCGCGCGTGTACGCCGTGCTCGGGCGCGCCGAACCCGCCCAGTACCACGGGCAACGGATGCTCGACATCTGTTCGCGTGACGGCATCCGCGACTGGGACCTCGCGTTCGCCTACGAGGCGCTGGCCCGCGCGAGCGCCGTCGCCGGCGACGCCGCGGGGGCACGGGCATTCACCGAGCAGGCACTCGCCGCGGCTGAGGACATCGCCGAGGACGACGATCGGGAGCTGCTGCTCGGTGACCTGGAATCCATCCCAGGACAACCGCGATTCTGGTAACTCACATCGCACATGATCAACTCGCACTGACTGCGCGATTTCACGCAAAAGCGCTCACCAGACGCGAGATGATCACCGGTGCGCAACGCGCCTGACGTCAGCGGGGGTCGCGACCGGTCGCGGCGACCAGCTTGTCGATCACGGGTGCGTCGTCGGGGACGTCGACCGGCGCATGGAAGACGCCCGACGACGAGAGGTCGCCCATCTCGACCACGTCCTGGTAGACCGGCCGGACCAGGTCCTCGGGCAGCGGCTCGGAGTAGCCGATCGCTTTCCCCAGGTCCCAGGCGTGCACGGTGAGGTCAAGGATCATCTCGCCGAGATAGTCGCGAACCGGTGTGGGTCCGCGCGAGAGCGACACGGTCCGATCCAGCGCGCCGGGCTCGCCGAAGGCCTCCACCGACGCGGTGGCGGCGTCGTCCCACTCCGCGGCCAGGTCGCTGCCCATCGACACGTCGTGCCGCGTCGACGCGACGCCCTCGACGATCTTGGCGGCCGCATCCAGATCGTGCCCGTGCAGCAGCGGCGGCGCCCAGCGGTGCTCGTCGACCACGTGCCCGACCAGGTCCGTCACCGACCATTCGGTCGCCGGCGTCGGCGCACCCCACTGATCGGGATCGATCGCGTGCACGCGGACGCCGAACTCCCGTAGGCCGGACTGCAGCATTGCAAGCTCGTCCATACGGATGTCCTACCCGAGTGCTGCTGCGTGCGAAACCCCTAAGGGCGTCAGTACGAAGGAAGGCTGGGGTCGATCTGGTTGACCCACGCCGTCACGCCGCCCTGGACGTGGACCGCGTCGGCGAAGCCCGCGTTCTTGACCGCGGCCAGCGTCTCGGCCGAGCGCACACCGGTCTTGCAGTACATGACGATCTGCTTGTCCTGCGGCAGCGCGGACAGCGCGTCACCGCGCAGGATCTCGTCCTTGGGGATCAAGGTCGCCCCCGGGATGGAGACGATCTCGAACTCGGCGGGCTCGCGGACATCGACGAGGTACAGCGGCTTGTCCGAGTCGAGCAGGTCCTTGAGCTCCTGCGCGGTGATCGTCGATCCGACGGCCGCCTGCTGCGCCTCTTCGGACACCACGCCGCAGAACGCCTCGTAGTCGATCAACTCGGTGACGGTCGGGTTCTCGCCACACACCGCGCAGTTCGGGTCCTTGCGGACCTTGATCTTGCGGTACTCCATCTCGAGCGCGTCGTACACCATGAGCGAGCCGACGAGCGGCTCACCGATCCCGGTCAGCAGCTTGATCGCTTCGTTGACCTGCAGCGAACCGATCGATCCGCACAACACACCCAGCACGCCACCCTCGGCGCACGAGGGCACCATGCCGGGCGGCGGCGGCTCGGGGTAGAGGCAGCGGTAGCACGGGCCGTAGTCGGCCCAGAACACCGAGGCCTGCCCGTCGAAGCGGTAGATCGAGCCCCACACGTACGGCTTGTGCAGCAGCACGCACGCGTCGTTGACCAGGTAGCGCGTGGCGAAGTTGTCGGTGCCGTCGACGATCAGGTCGTACTGCGCGAACAGGTCCATCACGTTGGACGAGTCGAGGCGCTCCTCGTGCAGGTTCACCGTGACGTACGGGTTGATCTCGAGCACCGAGTCGCGGGCGGATTCGGCCTTCGAGCGGCCGATGTCGCTCTGGCCGTGAATGATCTGCCGCTGCAGGTTCGACTCGTCGACGACGTCGAACTCGACGATGCCGAGCGTCCCGACGCCGGCCGCCGCGAGGTACATCAGCGCCGGCGAGCCCAGGCCGCCCGCGCCCACGCACAGCACCTTGGCGTTCTTCAGGCGCTTCTGCCCGGCCATCGCGACGTCCGGGATGATCAGGTGGCGGCTGTAGCGGCGCACCTCGTCGACGGTCAGCGACTCGGCAGGTTCCACGAGCGGCGGCAACGACACGAGTGATCCTCACTTTGTCAACGGCAGTGCATTCACAACGGCGTGCGCCGTCGCGAACATTCCCCTCCAGTGTCCTCGGCGCGAGGCACCCGGCCCAAACCGGGTCAGTCGTTCTTGAGCTGGAACTCGCTGTTCTTCGGAGTGTCGGCCTGCTCGGCTCCCGGCGTGCCCTTGATGCCGGGCGGGAAGGGCCACGGGTTCGCGGCGCACATCTTTCCGGTCGCAGCGGACTTCAGGCCGAGCGTCTGCTGCATCATCACCGGTGCCAGGCCGCCCGGCAGGCACTGGTGTGCATGCTGGTGCCCCAGGGCGTGGCCGTCCTCGTGGTTGATCATGTAGATGCGGTAGGCGGGCAGGTCACCGACATAGGACGCGTCGCCGCGGACCCA
Source organism: Pseudonocardiales bacterium (assembly GCA_025465405.1). Classification (GTDB taxonomy): domain Bacteria; phylum Actinomycetota; class Actinomycetes; order Mycobacteriales; family Jatrophihabitantaceae; genus RYN-117. The sequence goes on from JAODNL010000661.1 coordinate 9,412, forward strand.
CCGCGCACTGTTCAGCACTACGCGGTTGATCGTGGCCCCGGTCGCCGGATTGGTGGGCGCGAAGCACGACGTCTCGATCGGGATGTCGTAGCCGCACAACGTGCGCACCGTCATCGGCGAGACGAGCGACACGTGGAAGTCGATCCGACCGGAGTCCACGCGCTGCAACGCGACCGCACCGTGACCGGCCCAGCTGCGGTTGTCGGATAGCACACTCTGGACGAGCGATGTGAACTGATTCAGATCGATGCCCGTGATGCCGTTCTCGACCTCGATGCTGTACCGGCGCGGCGTGCCCGTGCCGACGACTGGACCGGTGCCCGGCATGACCCGGAACCTGCCGGACCCCTGCTTGGTGTAGTCGGCGCCGGCCGGCAGCGCGGCGGCCGACAGCACGGTGTTCAGCGAGCCCGAACCGGGCGCGTCCGATTTCAGCGCGATGTTCCCGGACGCCGTCGGCGGAGCGGGCTGACCGGACCCGCCGGCGCCCGGCGTGCTGTGCCCCGGCTTGCCGGCACTGCGCGCGGTCAGCAGCGCAAGCACGCTGATCACGACGAGCACCGGCAGCGCGTACGCCCGCCAGCCGTAGCGGCGGGCGAAGGCACGCACGCTCTGCCCGAACGTCGGATCGTCCGGGCGGACGCCGAACGTGGCCACGCCACGACGTGCGACGCGCACATCCTCGGCGTCGCCGCTGGCATCGAGGGTCCGTACGGCCGCCGGCCGCGCGTCGCCCTCGTCATCCCAGTCCGGCACGGGTCAAGATTGCCACACCACGCGCGTCCTCATGGTCAACGCACGCTGTCCCGCGCGCCGCGAATCGATGCCCTCACGCGGACTTGCGCGCGGCCGCCTTCTTCGCCGGAGCTTTCTTCGCCGCTGCCTTCTTCGCCGGTGCCTTCTTGGCCGCTGCCTTCTTCGCGGGTGCCTTCTTTGCCGGCTCCGCGGCTGCGATGCTCTTGGACACCGCACTGACCTCGCCGCGTCCGCGCTTGGCCGCTTCGACCGAGGCACGGAGCGCGGACATCAGATCGACGACCTTGCCCGCCGTCGGTTGAGCCTCCTCGGGCTCGACGACTTCCCGGCCGTCGATCTTGGCGTCGATGACTTCCTGCAGCGCCTCGCGATAGTTGTCCGTGAACTGGTCGGGATCGAAGTGCCCGGCCATGCTCTCGACGAGCGACTCAGCCATTTGCAGCTCCTGCGGCCGGATCGAGACATCCTGGTCGAGGAACCCGAACGCCGGCTCCCGCACCTCGTCGGGCCAGATCATCGTCTCCATGACGATGACGCCCAGCCGCACCCGCAGCGTGGCGAGTTGTTCGCGGTTGCGGATCGCGACCTTGACGATGCCGACCTTGCCGCTCTCGGTCAGCGCCTCACGCAGCAGGACATACGGCTTCACCGCGTTCTGCTCCGGCTCGAGGTAATAGCTCTTCGCGAAGTAGATCGGGTCGATCTCGTCCGCCGGCACGAACTGCAGCACGTCCACCGTGCGGGCCGTTGGCAACGGCAGGTCGGCGAAGTCCTCGTCGTTCAGCACGACGGTCTCGCCGCTCGGCAGCTGATAGCCCTTCGCGATGTCGCCGTACGCGACTTCTGCCCCGTCGGACTCCGCGACCCGCTTGTAGCGGATCCGGGACGCGTCGCTGCGCCGCACCTGGTGGAAGGAAACGTCCTTCTCCTCAGTGGCGGTGTACAGCTTGACGCCGATGCTCACCAGCCCGAAGGACACGGTGCCCTTCCAGATAGACCGCATACGAGAATGGTAGGGGTGCGCCCGATGCTTGCAACCGCCATAGCAGCGTTGCCACGCGGCGACGGCTGGGCGTTCGAGTTCAAATGGGACGGCGTGCGCGCTCTGATCGACGTCTCCGAGCGCGGTGTCGCGATCCGAAGCCGGGTCGGCAACGAGGTCACCGAGGCCTATCCCGAACTGGTCGAGATGGCCGCCGACGTCGGCGACGCGCTGATCGACGGCGAGATCGTGGCGTTCGTCGACGGCCGCCCCTCCTTCGAGCTGCTGCAGACCCGGATGCACGTCCGATCGGCGGCCGACGCCCGCCGGCTCGCCGCGCCCGCGCCGGTCACGTTCGTCGCGTTCGACCTGCTGCGGCGCTACGGCGTCGACCTCACGGGCCGTCCTTACCGCGAACGCCGCGCGACGCTCGAGAGATGGGCGGCAGAGCATCCTGGCTGGACCCTCAGCCCGTCCTTCGATGACGGTGCAGCCACCGAGACGGCCGCTCGCGAACACGGACTCGAAGGCGTGGTAGCCAAGCGGACCGGCTCCGCGTACCGGCCGGGCGCGCGCAGTCCGGACTGGCTCAAACTCCGCTTCGTGCGGGCCGGCGATTTCGTCGTCGTCGGCTGGGAGGCAGCCGCTGAACGCCCCGAGGAGTTGAGTTCGCTGGTGCTGGCCTGTTACTCAGATGGGGTGCTGACGTATGCGGGTAAGGCCGGCAGCGGGCTCACGGGCCGCTCCGCGCGGGAGTTGCAGTCGATGCTCGTGACCCGCGCGGACAGGCCGGTGCCCGGCGTGCCTCCGATCACCGCCGGTCGGGTGGTCCGCTGGGTGGAGCCGAGCGTCGTCGTCGAGGTGGAGTTCGCGGCGTGGACGCAGGAGCACCGGCTGCGGCAGCCGGTCTTCCGGCGGGCCCGGCCGGACAAGCGCCCGGACGAGGCGGTGGGCGATGCCTGAGAAGGTGACCGTCGACGTCGACGGCCGGCAGCTGACACTGTCCAATCTCGACAAGGTGCTGTACCCCGCCACCGGATTCACCAAGGGCGAGGTCATCGACTACTACACGCGGATCGCGCCGGTCCTGCTGCCATACCTGGCCGACCGGCCGCTCACGATCAAGCGGTATCCCGACGGCGTCGACGGACCGTTCTTCTTCGAGAAGAACGCGGCCCGCGGAACGCCGTCGTGGGTGCGTACGGTCACGCTGCCGGCGCCCGGATCGACGAAGGACCGCGAGACGATCGACTACATCGTCGTCGACGATCTGCCGACGCTGGTCCGCCTGGCGAACCTGGCGGCGCTCGAGCTGCACGTGCCGCAGTGGAAGGTGCCCAAGCGGGCCCGGACCCCGCGCACCGACCTGCTCGTCTTCGACCTCGATCCGGGACCGCCGGCCACCATCACGCAGTGCTGCCAGGTCGCGCTGTTGCTGCGTGACGTGCTCGAGTCGGACGGGTTCACGCCCCGCGCCAAGACATCCGGTTCGAAGGGCATGCAGCTCAGCGCAGCCATCGACGTCGACGACCAGGACCTGCCGTCGCAGTACGCGCACGCGCTCGCGATCCAGCTCGAAGCCGAGCATCCCGACCTCGTCGTCTCCCGGATGACGAAGTCGCTGCGGCCGGGAAAGGTGCTCGTCGACTGGAGCCAGAACAGCCCGGCCAAGACGACGGTCGCACCGTATTCGCTGCGGGCGCGGGCCGAACCGACCGTGTCGACGCCACTGGACTGGGACGAGGTCACCGACGGCACGTCAGGCGGCGAACTGCGTTTCCTCGCTACCGACGTGCTGGAGCGCGTCTCGCAGCGCGGGGATCTCTTCGGCCCGGTACTCGACGACGGCAATCGACGCCGATTGACCCCTTCGATGGCTACTCGTTAGTAGACTTCGGCGGTTGAGGTTCTGATTGCCGATTCGGGAGATGCCGCGATGTCCAGCGCCGGTGCAGACTCCGCCGAGCTCGCGCGCGGCGGCCGACTGCCCCGGTCGGCACGCCGCAAGCAGTTGCTCGCGGCGGCCCAGCAAGTCTTCGTCGCGAACGGCTACCACGCGGCGGCGATGGACGACATCGCCGAGCGCGCCGGCGTGTCCAAGCCGGTTCTGTACCAGCATTTCCCTGGCAAGCTGGAGCTCTATCTGGCCCTGCTGGACACCCAGGCCGAAGCGCTCGCCCAGGCGGTCCACGACGCGCTGGCCAAGACAGACGACAACCGCCAGCGAGTGCACGGCGTGCTCTCCGCCTACTTCGAGTTCGTGGACCGCGACGACGACGACGGCGCGTTCCGCCTGATCTTCGAGACCGACCTCGGCAACGAGCCGGCCGTGCGCGAGCGCGTCGAGGCCGTCGCCCAGAAGACGATGCAAGCGGTGGCCGACACGGTTGCGGCCGACACCGGACTCGGGCGCCCCGAGGCCGAGTTGCTGTCGACAGCTCTTACCGGTGCGGCCCAGGTCGCCGCTCGGTGGTGGCTGGCCAGCGACCGTCCGGTGTCACAGGCCGACGC
>JAODNL010000030.1 GCA_025465405.1 Pseudonocardiales bacterium
GCCGTCGCCTCATGACCTCCGGCGCGTGAGCTGCGCCGTGAGACCCGGCGCAGATCATCGGTACCGTTATGACACGGCGGACGTGACGGTGCCGGCGTCGACATTCGATCGTGGCGCTGTCAGATGAGGTCGCGTCCACGGTGATGGTGTAAGAGACGATCACCGAGCAGATCCGGGTTGATGTTATGCGGCGATCTCCGCTGTTGGGGAGTTGTCGTCGGGTTCGGCTTCGCCGTCGATGACGGTCAGCCGTGCTTTGGCCAGGATTTCCAGGCCCATGTAGCGGCGTTGCTCGGTCCACTCGTCGGTCTGCTCGGCCAGGACCGCGCCGACCAGGCGGATGATCGCGGCCCGGTTGGGGAAGATGCCGACCACGTCGGTGCGGCGGCGGATTTCCTTGTTGAGTCGCTCCTGCGGGTTGTTCGACCAGATCTGACGCCAGACCTCGTGCGGGAACGCCGCGAACGCCAGCAGATCCTCGCGGGCGTCGTCGAGGTGCATGGCCGCGTCAGGGAACTTCGCCTCGATCGCGGCGACCACCCGACCGAACTGGGCGCGCACGGCGTCAGCGTCGGGCTGGTCGAAGATGGTGCGCACCATTGTCGCCACCCACGGCTGGGCCGACTTGGGCACCTTGCCCAGCAGGTTACGCAGGTAATGCGTGCGGCAGCGCTGCCAGGCCGCCCCGGGCAGGGTCGCCGCGATCGCATCCACCAAGCCGCGGTGGGCGTCCGAGACCACCAGCTTGACCCCGGCCAGCCCGCGGGCGGTCAGGCTGCGCAGGAACGCCAGCCAGCCCGCGCCGTCCTCCTGTGAGGCGATGTCCAGCCCGAGCACCTCCCGCTGGCCGTCGGCGTTGACCCCGACCGCCACCAAGGCGTGCACGTTGACCGTCCGGCCGCCTTCGCGGACTTTGATGGCCAGGGCGTCCACCCACACGAACGTGTACGGGCCGGCGTCCAACGGCCGCGTGCGAAAGGCCTCCACCTGCGCATCCAGATAGCTGGCCATCTCTGAGACCTGGGCCTTCGACAACGACGCCACGCCGAGCTGTTCGACCAGCTTCTCCACCCGCCGCGTCGACACCCCCAGCAGGTAGCTGGTGGCCACCACGCTCACCAGGGCCTGCTCGGCCCGCCGGCGATACTGCAGCAACCAGTCCGGGAAGTAGCTGCCTTGGCGCAGCTTCGGGATCGCCAGCTCCACGGTGCCGACGCGGGTGTCCCACTCCCGGGCCCGATACCCGTTGCGGGAGTTGACCCGATCGTCGCTGCGGGCCCCGTACGGGGCGCCGCAGATCGCGTCCGCCTCCGCGCCCATCAGCGTCTCAGCGAACGTCTTCACCATCGCCCGCAGCAAATCCGGGCTCGCCGACTCCAACTGCTCGCGCAGCACACCGGCATGGTCCACACTCTCACGTGCGGTCATCGCGTCCTCTCCTTTGATCATGACTTAGCCGTCTCAAAGGATCTACGCGGTGACCGTCTTCTACTTCACGACACGCCTGGCATCAGGCCCGTCGTACACCACCTCCGTGGACGCAACCCCCGGCGATGATCACTTGTGCTGTGTTGTCCGTTCGTAGCCCGCGCATCGGTCTCAGTCGGTGTTTGAGCCGACTGTGATCAGCCTCGATCGGATTGTTGGCGTACTGCTCGACGTGATGCCAGGCGGAAGGGATGAGCTCGTCGAGCACGCCGGGGTAGACCGCGGCGGCGTCGGTGACCCACCTCGCTGGGTTTGACTTTCAGCGTGGACAGCGCCCGGCGGAAGAACCGCCGGGCCGCGTCGGCGTCGCGGCGCGCCGAGACGAGCACGTCAATGACCTGCCCGTACTGGTCGACCGCCCGGTACACGTACCGCCAGACTCCGTTGACCTTCACGTAGGTCTCGTCGACGTGCCACCGGTCACCCGGCGAGTGGCGGCAAAACCGGGCAGCGTCGGCCAGCAGCGGGTGAACCGCTGCACCCACCGGTAAACGGTGACGTGATCGACCTCGACGCCACGCTCGACCAGCAGTTCCTCGACGTCGCGATAGGACAAATTGAACCGCAGATACCAGCGCACCGCGACGACGATCACTTCCGGTGGGAACCGGAAGCCAGCGAACGCCGACGTCGGCGGCAACCAGGGGCGAGGACGAACCGACGCCTTCACAGCCCAAGCCTGCCTCGATCACGCCAACGCTCAACGCAACAGTGCCGGCTCGTCCAGCTGACGTTTCAATCGGGCAAATCCCACCCGACACGTTATGGCCGTGTGCCATCGCGGCGGCCATAATTGGCGGTCAGCGTAGCAACGTATCCATCTGGCGCGGCGCGACCTGTGTATGTCCAGGGAAAATATGACTCCAATGCATCAGACACCTCCATGAAAGGGCCGAAGCGGGCGCGCCATTCGCTTCGGCTGAGCGCATCCGGGAAGCCACGAAAAGCCGCAACTTCGGACTCCCTTTCGCCCCAGCAGCCCCATCTTCCTGAAGCTCCAGTCACAGCGATGACGTTGGCCGTGATTGCCATCGATTCA
>JAODNL010000049.1 GCA_025465405.1 Pseudonocardiales bacterium
GGTGCCGCTCGTCCGCGCCGCTCCGGTTCGCAGGGCACCACGGGCGTCAGCACCGATGCCGGCCGCGCCGCGTCCGGCGTGGGCGAGGCGCCCCCGGTGGAGTCCCCGGCCGTGGAGTCCGTCGAGCCGGTCGAGCCGGTCGAGTCCCCGGCCGTGGAGTCTCCGGTAGCCGAGGCGCCGGTCGTGGAGTCCCCGGCCGTCGAATCTCCGGCCGTCGAATCCCCGGTTACCGAGGCCGCCGCCCTGGAGGAGATCCAGATCTCGCCCGTGACGACCGACGCCGAGGCCGCGGCCGAAATCGCGGACGAGGCCCCGTCGACGGTCACCCAGGTAGAGGGCAGCACAACCAACGAGAGCACGGAGAGCTGAGTCATGCTCATCCCCCGCAAGGTCAAGCACCGCAAGCAGCACCACCCGAGCCGGTCTGGTGCAGCCAAGGGCGGTACCCAGGTCTCCTTCGGCGAGTACGGCATCCAGGCGCTCGAGCCGGCGTACGTGACGAACCGGCAGATCGAGTCCGCCCGTATCGCCATCAACCGGCACATCCGTCGTGGCGGCAAGGTCTGGATCAACATCTACCCGGACCGTCCGCTCACCAAGAAGCCCGCCGAGACCCGGATGGGTTCCGGCAAGGGTTCGCCGGAGTGGTGGATCGCGAACGTCAAGCCGGGTCGGGTGCTGTTCGAGCTCAGCTTCCCGAACGAGGCGATCGCTCGCCAGGCCCTCACCCGCGCGATCCACAAGCTGCCGATGAAGTGCCGCATCGTCACGCGGGAAGCGAGTGAGATCTGATGCCCTCGACAAACACCGCCGAGCTGCGCGAGCTGCACGACGAGGAGCTGGAGACGCGGCTGCGCGAGGCCAAGGAAGAGCTGTTCAACCTGCGCTTCCAGATGGCCACCGGGCAGCTGGACAACAACCGGCGACTGCGCACCGTCCGCCACGACATGGCGCGGATCTACACGATCCTGCGTGAGCGTGAGTTGGGCCTGTCGGTCGCTCCGAGCGAAGGTGAAGTCGCGTGAGCGAGACCAATGAGACGACCGCGCGGAACTTCCGCAAGACCCGCGAGGGCCTGGTCGTGAGCGACAAGATGGACAAGACCGTCGTCGTGGCGGTCGAAGACCGCGTGAAGCACCCGCTCTACGGCAAGGTCATCCGCCGCACGAACAAGCTCAAGGCGCACGACGACACCAACCAGGTCGGTGTCGGTGACCGCGTGCTGATCATGGAGACCCGGCCGCTGTCAGCGACAAAGCGCTGGCGTGTGGTCGAGGTCCTCGAGCGGGCCAAGTAAGACCGGCCACCACCGAAACACGGGAGTATGCAGTGATTCAGCAGGAGTCGCGACTACGTGTCGCCGACAACACCGGTGCCAAGGAGATCTTGTGCATCCGGGTGATGGGTGGCTCGGGTCGGCGCTACGCCGGCATCGGAGACATCATCGTCGCGACCGTCAAGGACGCGCTGCCTGGCGCCGGAGTCAAGAAGGGCGACGTCGTCAAGGCTGTCGTCGTGCGCACGGTCAAGGAGCGTCGCCGGCCGGACGGCAGCTACATCCGCTTCGACGAGAACGCCGCCGTGCTGATCAAGGCCGACGGCGAGCCGCGTGGCACCCGCATCTTCGGTCCGGTCGGCCGCGAGCTGCGCGACAAGAAGTTCATGAAGATCATCTCGCTGGCACCGGAGGTGCTCTGACAATGAGCGAACGAAGTGAGCGAATGAAGAAGGCACAGCACACTTGCAGCGTCGTCGACCCGGCGACCGTTGCTTGGGAGGCGGCTCGATGAAGGTCAAGAGGGGCGACGAGGTCGTCGTCATCGCCGGCAAGGACCGCGGCGTCAAGGGCAAGGTCATCGCGGCCGACCCGCTGACGAACAAGGTCGTCGTCGAGGGCGTCAACCGAGTCACGAAGCACACCCGACTGACGACCACCGCGCGCGGGGCGAAGTCCGGCGGCATCGAGCACGTCGAAGCCCCGATCAGCGCCAGCAACGTGATGGTGATCGACAGCGAAGGCAAGGCGACGCGCGTCGGTTACCGGCGTGACGACGAGAGCGGCAAGAACGTGCGCGTCTCGCGCCGTTCCAGGAAGGACCTGACATGAGCACGGCGACCGAGACTCCAACGCCGCGGCTGAAGGCGCGCTACCGCGAGGAGATCGCTCCGGCGCTGCGGGAGCAGTTCTCCTTCGGCAACCCGATGGAGGTTCCCGGCCTCGTCAAGATCGTCGTGAACATGGGTGTCGGGCAGGCCGCCAAGGACAGCAAGCTCATGGACGGTGCGGTCCGCGACCTCACGCTGATCACCGGACAGAAGCCGCTCGTGCAGCGCGCCCGCAAGTCGATCGCGCAGTTCAAGCTGCGCGAGGGCATGCCGATCGGCGCGAAGGTGACCCTTCGTGGCGACCGCATGTGGGAGTTCCTGGACCGGCTGCTGTCGCTCGCGCTGCCCCGGATCCGCGACTTCCGCGGCCTGTCGGACCAGCAGTTCGACGGCAAGGGCAACTACACGTTCGGCCTCACCGAGCAGTCCATGTTCCACGAGATCGATCCCGACTCGATCGACCGCCCGCGCGGCATGGACATCACCGTGGTGACCACGGCCACGACTGACGACCAGGGACGCGCGCTGCTCAAGGCGCTCGGCTTCCCGTTCCGCGATACAGAGAGAAGCTGAGCCCGATGGCAAAGACGGCACTAGTCAACAAGGCTGCGGCCAAGCCGAAGTTCAAGGTCCGCGGGTATACCCGCTGCCAGCGCTGCGGTCGCGCGCACTCTGTGTACAAGAAGTTCGGCCTGTGCCGGATCTGCCTGCGCGAGATGGCCCACGCCGGCGAGTTGCCGGGCGTCACCAAGTCGTCCTGGTAATGCGCCCAGTTCGAGTCGAACCCAACCTTCGCCACAGGCCCCGACGGGAACCAGGGCGAGAAAGAAGATCACAATGACAATGACCGATCCGATCGCGGACATGCTGACGCGTCTGCGTAACGCGAACTCGGCGTATCACGACGCCGTGGTGATGCCGCACTCCAAGCTGAAGGGTCACATCGCCGAGATCCTCAAGCAGGAGGGCTACATCGCCGGCTTCCGCATCGCCGACACCCCCGAGGGTCAGGTGGGCCGGGTGCTCACCCTGGACCTGAAGTACGGCCCGAACCGTGAGCGCAGCATCGCCGGCGTTCGCCGCGTGTCCAAGCCGGGGCTGCGCGTCTACGCGAAGTCCACCGGGTTGCCGCGCGTGCTCGGCGGCCTCGGAACCGCGATCCTGTCGACATCGTCCGGCCTGCTGACCGACCGGCAGGCCGCCAAGCGTGGAGTAGGCGGAGAAGTCCTCGCCTACGTCTGGTAAGGGAGGCGTAGCAGCATGAGTCGCATCGGAAAGCTGCCGGTTCCCGTCCCGACCGGCGTTGACGTCACGATCGACGGTCAGCAGGTCATCGTGAAGGGCCCGAAGGGCACCCTGCAGCACGTCGTCGCGGAGCCGATCACGGTCCTGCGCGCCGACGACGGCACGATCAGCGTCGTTCGTCCGGACGACGAACGGTTGTCCAAGTCGCTGCACGGCCTGTCGCGCACGCTTATCGCCAACATGGTGACGGGCGTGACGGACGGCTACACGAAGACGCTCGAGATCGTCGGCACGGGATACCGCGTCACCGCCAAGGGAAGTGATCTCGAGTTCG
>JAODNL010000096.1 GCA_025465405.1 Pseudonocardiales bacterium
GCTGGAAGGACATCCTTCCCCTCGGAACGGTCGGCGACGACGGCACCAGCATCAAGCTGGGCCAGTCGGCCGGCGGCACCGTCGACCACATGGAGCGCATGACCGCGTGGCGGTTCATGTCCCCGCCGAGCGGCCTGCTCGAGGGCGTCTCGGTCGGGATGTCGGGTGCCCGCATCGCCAACGAGGACCTCTACGGCGCCACCCACTCCGAAGTGATGATCACTCAGCACGACGCCAAGGGCTGGCTGGTGCTGGACTCGCGGCAGTGGAAGAAGGCGCGCGGCCAGATCAAGGACCAGACCGAGCTCTTCCAGCGGGTGCAGGCCATGTACCTGTTCACCAAGGGCCACGTGAAGGCCGACACCCTCGAGGAACTGGCCGCCAAGACCGGCGTGAACCCCACCGGCCTGATCGACACGGTGAACGCCTACACCGAGGGCCTGAAGTCCGGTGCCGGCGACCCGGCCCACAAGGGCGCCGACATGTGCTCGCCGATCGAGCAGGGCCTGTTCTACGCCATCGACATCTCGATCAAGAATGCGGCGGCCTACCCGGCGCCCGGGCTGACACTCGGTGGCCTGCGGGTCAACGAGGAGACCGGCGAGCTGCTCGACCACAAGTGCGAGTCGATCCCCGGCATCTACGCCGCCGGCCGCAGCGCCGTCGGCATCTGCTCCAACAGCTACATCAGTGGCCTGTCATTGGGTGACTGCGTGTTCTCCGGCCGCCGCGCCGGCGTGCACGCGGCCGCCACGGCGCTGGCCAGCACCGACGAGGTGTCGTCGGCGGCCGGTCGTCGCCGGCGCTAGTCGCTTCGGCATACCCTTCGACGTCCCCATGAAGGTCACCGGAATCATGCTTTCCATGCTGGACATCCCGGCCGAGTACGCGGCCGACTTCAACCGCTGGTACGACCTGGACCACATGCCTGAGCACCTGACCCGGATCAACGTCATTTTCGGGCGACGTTATGTGGCGACCCCACAGCTACGAGAGCTGCCGGGGGTGCTGACCAGTGAGCTGACCTCCGGCCACCCCCACTACCTGACGATCCACTCCTTGGGTGGCCCGGTCGACTTCATGTCCGATGAGGCCAGGGACAACATGCGCGCCACCGACCGGGGGATCATCAAGGCCGGTCGCTACTGGAACCGCGGCCGACCGGTCTACAACAGCCACTGGCGCGTCGCGGCGGCGCGGGGGCGGGCGTCGGTGCACGTCTCCCCTGAAGCGATCCCGCACCTGCCCCACGCCGGCGTCGTGGTGATGATCGGGCAGGCAGCGGCCGATCGGGTCGAGGACGCCGTGGCGTGGTGGGATGCCACGCAGGCCGAGGACCTGTTGGACCTGCCCGGAGCACTGGCCGTCGTGCGCTACAGCGCCGAGGATGCCAACGAGCACGGCCAGTTGCTGCATGTGCTGCTGTGCCAGGGCCCGGTCGACGAGCTGATGGTCGACTTCGCGCGGATGCGCCGCTTCCAGGAATCAGTCGGCCGTTACCCGGCTCACGGCGGGGTCTACGAGGCGCTGGCCGTGCTGCCGTTCCAGAGCATCGTGCCGATGGATCACCGGTTCCTTGGCCCCGTACCGTGAACTCCGCACTGTGACGAAGGCGCCCGGCCTCAGCCCGTGACCGGCACGTCCTGCGCCGCGATCGACTCGGCCGCCGGGGCCGACTTCTTCGGCCGCCGCACCATCGTCTCGGCCGCATCGGCATCGTTGATCAGTAGGGCCGCGACCGCGCCGAGCAGCGTCAAGCCGGCCGCCACGAGGAACGCGATCCGGTAGGCAATCAGATGCGGCTCGACCTGACCGTGCACGATGTGGGTCGGGCCGATCGCGGCCGTGACCGTCGCCACGATGGCCACGCCGATCGCGCTGCCGATCCGCTGCTGGGTGTTGAACAGGGTCGAGGCCCGGCCGATCTTGGGCAACGGGATCTTGGCGAATGCCGCGGCCTGGACCGGGATGAAGATGCCGGCCAGCCCGAAGCCGAGCACCAGCATGATCGCTCGCACGACCCACAGGCTCGTGGACGGCCCGACGAGGCACAGCAGGGCCATCATGACGGCGGCGATCGTCGAACCCGCACACATGATCCGGCGCGGGCCGTAGCGCGGGTACAGCTGACGGGTGACCAACTGGGAACTGATCATCACCCCGATGGCCTCGGGGAACACGTTGAGCCCGGAGTTGATGGCAGACAGGCCCAGACCATCCTGGTAGAACAACGCGAGTAGGTAGATGACGCCGAAGAAGCCCAGCGACATCAGGGTGATCACGCTTAGCGAGGCACAGAACAGCCGGTTGGTGTAGAGCCGCAGGTCGAGCATCGGATCGTCCACTCGCAGCTCGAACACGACCATCGCGACCAGCAGCACCGCGCCGACGATGCACGTCGTGACGACACTCGGCTCCGACCAGCCCTTCGACGGACCTTCGGACAGGCCGTACATCAGCGAGCCCAGCGAGACCCCTGCCAGGATGAAGCCGACCACGTCGAACCGGCCGGCGGTGCCGTGCCTGGTATCGGCCAGGAACACCCCGCCGAAGATCACGGCGATCGCGCCGATTGGCACGTTCACGAAGAACACCCAGCGCCAGGTCACGTCGTCGACGAAGATGCCACCCAGCACCGGCCCGAGTGCGGGTGCCAGAGCGGTGGGAATGATCAGCACGGCCGAGGCTCGCACCCGCTCGGCCGGTGGGAAGACGTGGAACAGCATGGCCATGCCGACCGGGGTCATCAGGCCGCCGCCGACGCCCTGCAGCACGCGGAATATCACCAGCTCGCCGAGGCTGTTGGAGACGCCGCAGAGCACCGAGGCCATGGTGAAGATGGCGATCGAGAAGATCAACACCCACTTGTTGCCAAGGCGATCGCCGAGCCAACCGGAGACCGGGATGAAGACACCGAGGCTGACCAGATAGGCGATCACGATGCTGTCGACAGCGTTCTGCCCGACGTGCAGGTCCTGACCGATTCGCGGGATGGCCACGTT